>NZ_JAAGPL010000509.1:0-1120 GCF_017104785.1 Burkholderia sp. Ac-20353
CGCCCCGCGCTGATCCTCGGTTTCCCGGTCGGCTTCATCGGCGCGGCCGAATCGAAGGCGCTGCTCGCGGCCGACAGCCGCGGCGTGCCGTACGTGGCACTGCTCGGCCGGCGCGGCGGCAGCGCGATGGCGGCGGCCGCCGTCAACGCGCTTGCGACGGAGGTCGAATGACAGCCGCGCGCGGACGCCTGTTCGGCCTCGGCGTCGGCCCGGGCGACCCCGAACTGATGACGCTGAAGGCGGTGCGCCTGCTGCAGGCCGCGCCGGTGGTCGCGTATTTCGTCGCGAAGGGCAAGAAAGGCAATGCGTATGGGATCGTCGAAGCGCATCTGCTCGACGCGCAGGTGCAACTGCCGCTCGTCTACCCGGTGACGACCGAAGCGCTGCCGCCGCCGCTCTGCTACGAAACCGTGATCGCCGATTTCTACGACACGGCGGCCGACGTCGTCGCCGCGCATCTGGACGCGGGGCGCGACGTCGCGGTGATCTGCGAAGGCGATCCGTTCTTCTACGGCTCGTACATGTATCTGCACGATCGTCTCGCGCCGCGCTACGACACCGAAGTCGTGCCGGGCGTGTGCTCGATGCTCGGCGGCACGGCCGTGCTCGGCCAGCCGCTCGTGTACCGCAACCAGAGCCTGTCGGTGCTGTCCGGCGTGCTGCCGGAGGACGAACTGCGCGCGCGGCTCGCGCAGGCCGACGCGGCGGTGATCATGAAGCTCGGCCGCAACTTCGACAAGGTGCGGCGCGTGCTCGACGCGCTGGGCCTGGCAAAGCGCGCGCTGTACGTGGAGCGCGCAACGATGGCGAACCAGCGCATCGTGCCGCTCGACGAGGTCGACCCGATGGCGTCGCCGTATTTTTCGCTGCTCGTCGTGCCGGGGGAAAAATGGCAAGGATGACGACCCCGCCTGCGATCGTGATTCTCGGCGCGGGCGCGCTCGACACCGCGCGGCGCATCCAGGCGCGCTATCCGGGCGCGCAGGTGCACGGCCTCGCGTCGCGCGTCGCCGCCGACGTGCCGTTCGACGAGCTCGGCGCACACCTGCGCGAACTGTATGCGCGCGGCCTGCCGATCGTCGCACTGTGCGCGGCCGGCATCGTGATCCGCTGCGTCGCG
>NZ_JAAGPL010000510.1:0-960 GCF_017104785.1 Burkholderia sp. Ac-20353
GTCGGCGAGCGCCCGCCGGCTGCGCGTTTCCGCGCCGGCGCGGCGCAGCGCGAGGATGGCCAGCAGCACCACGCCGAGCGCGCCGAGCGCCAGTGCAATCGATCCGAGTTGGTTGGGAGTCATCGCGTCACCTGAGCCGGGCCATCCTGTACAGCCATGCGCCACCCGCGACCTGCATCATGAAGGCAAGGTACAGCAGCTGGCGACCACCCCGATCGGACCACATCGCCTCGACATAATCGGGGCTGGTCGCGACCACGAAACTGCCGATCCCGATCGGCAGCAGCACGAGCACCCAGGCCGACAGCCGCGTTTCCGACGACATCGCCATCAGCTCGCGCTCCGCCTGCTCGAGATCGCGCATGAACATCGACATGCGGTCGAGCATCACGTCGGCCCGTCCGCCATAGCGGACCGACAGCCGCAGCACCGATCCGACCAGTTCGAACTCCTTCGTGTGATAGACCTTCGCGACGTGCATCATCGCGCGATCGATCTCGACCCCGGTGCGCAGCATTCTCGACACCTGGTCGAGACAGCCGCGCAGCGGTGCCTCGGTGGTCAGCAGCGCGGCCTGAAACGCGGCCGGCACGCTGTTGCCGAGCGTCACGAGCCGCACGATGCCGTCGAGGAACGACGGCAGCTGCCGGACGATCTGCAGCCGGCGGCGCTGGATCCGCGACACGAGCCAGAACGTGAGCAGCGCGGTGCAGCCCACCAGCGCCGCGATGCATGCGAGCCAGCCGCCGCGGCCGGCGACGAGCGCCACCGCAAGGATCGCCGCCATCGCGGCGATCGCCTTGCCGCGCGCGCCTTCGATGCCCGCCCGGCTGAGCAGGTGATCGACGTATTCGTCCGCTGCGGCCCGCCAGCGGGCCCACTGCGTCGACGGCACATCCGGCGATGCGGGACGCGCGCCGGCGCCGGGCGTCATCTGCGCGGCAGGCACGGGCCCGCCTT
>NZ_JAAGPL010000511.1:0-1105 GCF_017104785.1 Burkholderia sp. Ac-20353
TACTAAGCTTTCCGAAAGTATTGTCATTGTCATGAGACAATGGACGAATGAAATCGAAACGCACATCGGACGGCCGGAAACTGGATCACGCGACCTTGCAGGCGATGCGTCAGCAAGCGGTGAAGGCCATACGCGAAGGACAGGACGTGGCCAGCGTGGCTGCGGCTTATGGGGTGAACGAACGCAGCGTTTACCGCTGGCTGGCCGACTTTGCCAATGGCGGTCAGAACGCGTTGCTCGCCAAGCCGATTCCAGGCCGACCGCCCAAGGTCAGCGCCGAAGAGATGCAGTGGCTGGCGCAGGCGGTACGCGATCACAGTCCGTTGCAGTTCAAGTTCGAATTCGGGCTGTGGACGCTGTCGTTGATTGCCGTGCTGATTGAACGGCAGTTCGGCAAGAAGCTGGCGCTGTCTGGCGTGAGCCGCATTATGAAGCTGTTGGGTTTCACGGCGCAAAAACCGCTGTACCAAGCATGGCAACAAGACGCGACGCTTGTGCGCCAGTGGGAATTCGAGACCTATCCGGCGATTCGGGGCGAGGCTCGGGAAGTCGGGGCAACGATCTACTTTGCCGACGAGTCGGGCATTCGCTCGGATTACCACACCGGCACGACGTGGGCACCGCAGGGTTGCACACCGGTAGTGGAAGCGACCGGCAAGCGCTTTTCGCTGAACATGATTTCGGCGGTCGGTCCTCAAGGTGAGTTCCGATTCATGGTGCATGACGGCACCGTCACCGCTACCGTCTTCCGAGAGTTCCTCGGTCGCCTGATGATCGGTGCGCAAAAGCCCATCTTCCTCGTGCTTGACGGCCATCCGATTCACAAGGCCAAGCTGGTCCAGGATTTCGTGAAAGCGCAGAAGGGACGCCTGAAGCTGTTCTACCTGCCGCCGTACTCGCCGCACCTGAACCCCGACGAGCAGGTCTGGGCGCACGTGAAGCGCAGCGTCTCCAAACGCCTCGTACAGACGAAGGATGAGATGAAACGGCTGGCCATCGGCGCTTTGCGCCGAATCCAAAAGTTGCCCGCGCTGGTGAAATCCTTCTTTCGCCAACCCGAATGCCAATACGCGGCTATGTGACATTTCTTTCGGAAATCTTAGTA
>NZ_JAAGPL010000512.1:0-1092 GCF_017104785.1 Burkholderia sp. Ac-20353
TCAGGTTCGCGAAACCGCCGTTGTTCAGCGTCGTGACCGGCACCACGCGCGTCGTCAGCAGGTTGTTCGGATCGTTGCTCGTCAGCGCCTGCGAAGCAGTCCTATCGAGTGGCGTATCGATCGAGAAATCCGGCATCAGTGCACCCAGTTGCGGCGCGTCGTCCTGCAGGATCGTCAGCCCCGAGATGGCCGTGATCGGCGGCGGCGTCGTGTAAGCGGCACTGTTCCACGTCATGCCGGCCAGCGCACCGCTGCCCAGCTTCGGATCGGCGCCGAGGTTGAACGTGCCGCCCGACGGCAGGCTGTTGCCCTGCATCTGCTTCGCGCCGCCGAACGCCTGCGCGCTGATGTCGCCGTCGAGCACCAGCGCCTGCGACGCGAACAGGTCGAGCGTGCCCGCATTGCCGCCGACGATGTAGTCGGCCTGGTACGTGCCGCCCGTCAGCAGCGGGTTGTACCAGGTTTTCGTCACGCCCCAGCGCGGATGCGATTCGACGAATTGCCCGGCAATGCCGACGTAGGTGTCGTACGGGCTCGCCTGCCCGATCGGCACGATCGCGCCGCTGGCATCGACGAGCCGTGTCGTGTTGACCATCCCGCCGTCGTAATGCACGTAGCCGCCGTTCAGGTTCATCGACGAACCCGTCGCGGTCATGACCTCGTTGCCCGACAGCGTGATCGTGCCGCCGTTGGTCAGCAGTTGATCGATGGTACGCGGCATCAGGTTCACGTAGCCCGACAGGTTCAGGATCGGGCTGCCAACCCACTGCACGCCATCGCTGCGCGTACCCGACAACGTACTGTCGACGACGACGCCCTTCAGCCCGAACAGGAAGCTGTTGCGCAGCAGCGGCGAATCGGCCAGTTCGTTCTGGCCAATCCGGCCGATCGTCACGAGCGTCTGCGAGATCGGCAACGCGACGTTCGCCAGCCCCGACACGTCGATCGTTGCACCGTCGTCCACATAGATCCGGCCCGGCACCGCGGTCTGGCCCGGCGCCTGGTTCGACACGACCGACGGCGTATAGGCCGTCACCGACACCTTCGAACCCGGCGCCTCGATCAGCGAACCACCCTGGAACCAGACGGAGC
>NZ_JAAGPL010000513.1:0-1087 GCF_017104785.1 Burkholderia sp. Ac-20353
TAAGTGTTCACGAGAAACTGGTTTGAAAAGCGGAGCCGTAGCCGCGTAGCAGCTCCGCGAGTTCAGCGTCGATGGTTTCCTTGGTCCAGGTGACGAAGCGACGCCATCGGTACTTCAATTGCCGCCAGACGATCTCGATCATGTTGAGCTCGGGGCTGTAGGCGGGCAGGTAGAACAGGAGAGCGTGGTGATCGATCAGCCAGCGTTGTCGTGTTGCTTCATCGATGCCGTGATGGATGCTGGCGTTGTCCAGCACGATCACGGTCGGCCTGCCGTCACCGGCGGCGAGCAGGTCATCGATGAAGCGCTCGATATGCGGGCCTTTGATCGTGCCCGCATGGGCGGCATGAATCAGCGCATTGGCGCCAAAATCCAGCGCGCCGATCACGCTGCGCCGGCAGTGATGGTTGGGCTCGATCTCGTGAGGCAGACCCCGTGGTGACCAGCTACGCTGAACCGGCGGCGATCCGCAGAAGCCCGCCTCGTCGAGATACACCAGCCGCACGGCGTCTTCCCGCGCTGCCTGCTGGAGCTTCGCGAGCGTGGTCTGCTTCATGGCGAACGCCTCTTCGTCGCGCTTTTTTTGAGTGCGTAACGATTGCGCTTGAATGAGAGCCCTTCGCGCTTGAGCGCCATGCCCAGCGTTTCGAGCCGGCACGGCAGCGGCTCATTGAACGTAGCTTCGAGGCGCCGGGCAATCTGGCCCAGCGTGAGAGGTTCAGTCGTTGCGATCTGAATCGCCGCCGCGACCATCGTATCGGGCAAGGCGCGCGGGCGACCGCCTCCGTGGCCCGTCAGCAGGCCGACCACGCCACGCTCGCGCCACGCCATGACCCAGTTGTAGGGCGATTGCACACTGACGCCGAGTCGCTCGGCCACCTTGGGCGCCGTCAGGCCGGTGCTCAGCAGCACCAGTCCGGTGGCGCGCGTCCTGATGTCCCGATGACGGTGATTCAAGGCCAGTTGTTCCAAGGTCAGCTTCTCCACTTCGGTCAGTCGCAACTCGCATCGCATAGGTTCGCAGTTCCCATCACATGGTCTGCATTCCTAACGCATGATCTTCAAATCCGTTTACTCAACACACTTA
>NZ_JAAGPL010000514.1:0-954 GCF_017104785.1 Burkholderia sp. Ac-20353
TCGCGCTGCACGTCGCGCTGCTGTGGTTCGCGCTCGGCGCGAAAAGCCTCGCCGACCATCTCGCTCCGATCGCCGCCGCGCTGCTGCGGCACGACCTGCCCGGCGCGCGCGCGCTGACCGCGCGGATCGTGTCGCGCGACACGAGCACGGCCGACGAAGGCGCGCTGTCGCGCGCGGCGGTCGAATCGGCGCTCGAGAACGGCAACGACGCGATCTTCGGCGCACTCTTCTGGTTCGTCGTCGCGGGCGGCCCTGGCGCGCTGATGTTCCGGCTCGCGAACACGCTCGACGCGATGTGGGGCTACCGCACACCGCGCTTCCTGACCTTCGGCTGGGCCGCCGCACGAATCGACGACGCGCTGAACTGGATTCCCGCGCGCCTCACGGCCGCGAGCTATGCGCTGCTCGGCGACACCGCGAACGCATGGCGCTGCTGGCGCACGCAGGCGCGCCACTGGGACAGCCCGAACGCGGGCCCGGTGATGGCCGCGGGCGCGGGCAGCCTGAACGTGCAGCTCGGCGGCCCGGCCGTCTATCACGGCGAGCTCGAGCAGCGCCCGCAGCTCGGCAGCGGCTCGCCCGCAACCGCCGCACACATCGTCGCCGCGCTGTCGCTCGTCACGCGCACGCTCGCGCTGTGGCTCGCGCTGCTCGTCGCGAGCGCCGCACTCGTCATGGGCACCCAACATGTCTGATATCCACATCACGCACGGCGGCATCATGCACGGCGGCAACCTGCACGAAGCCGCCCGCCGGCACGGCATCCCGTACGACGCATGGCTCGACCTGTCGACCGGCATCAATCCGGTCGGCTATCCGGTGCCGCCCGTGTCCGCCGACGCGTGGCGCCGGCTGCCCGACGACGGCGACGCGCTCACCGCCTGCGCGGCCCGCTACTATGGCGCGCCGGATGCCGCGCACGTGCTGCCGGTCGCCGGCAGCCAGGCCGCGATC
>NZ_JAAGPL010000515.1:0-1061 GCF_017104785.1 Burkholderia sp. Ac-20353
GAAATGCTCGCGAACGGTCGGTTGCTGATGCAGAACGGGGTGCCGGCCGGGCGCGGGGGCAACGTCGCGTTGCAGACGTATGCGGCACCTGCGGGGGGCGCGCAGTTCGGCGATACGCTCGACGGCGGCGCGTTCATGCCGGGGACTCAGCCGATAGCCGGCACGATCGCGATGAACGGTGCGATCCTGAGCGAGGGCTTCTCCGGTGGCGGCACGCTGACACTGGAAGCGCTCGGCTTCCGGATCGGGGGACCGCGGTCGGCGGCGTCTCCATGGGACGTGGTTCTGCCCGAGAACTTCTTCTCGCAACAGGGTTTCGGCAAGTATGTGCTGAACGCGTATTACGACTCGACGGTGGCGCCGGGCGCGGCGGTCGCGCTGACACAACTGAACCGCATACCGGATGCACTGGCGCTCCAGCAGACGGGCTCGGGCGCGAATCTGTCGGCGGGTGGCCTGACGACGATCGGCCAGCTCGACGCGTATCACCGGCAGTCCACAAGCCTGGTGTTGACGGGCGGAAACTACGCGGTATGGTCAAACGGAACGGGTACAGCGTTGTCGTATCCGGGTGTGACCGGCGCGGTTACGCTGTCGTCCGGCGCGTCGATCCACGCGGATGCCGGTGCGAGCATCGGCTTCGGTTCGCCGACGCAGGTGACGGTGCTCGGCTCGGTGGTCGCACCGGGCGGGTCGATCACGCTGAGTGCGGATAGCGGCGGCGTGTTCGCGCAGCCCGGGCAGCTCAGCGTCGTCACGCCGAGCAACAGCCGGTCCGTGTGGCTCGGTTCCGATGCGACGCTCGACGTGTCGGGCATCGCACTCGCCAATCCGCTTGCCGCGCCGGTCAAGATTGGTGGAACGACTGTCGTGCCGAATACGGGCAAGGTGCTGCCGGGCGGCTCGGTGACGCTGTCGAGCGATTCGGGCTACGTCGTCGCACAGGCCGGTTCGAAGATCGATGTGTCGGGCGCGTCGGCGAACTTCGACCAGTTGCAGGCGAACGGCATCTATGCGTCACAGCCGGTGTGGAGCGATGCCGGGTCGATCACGCTGTCGGC
>NZ_JAAGPL010000516.1:0-867 GCF_017104785.1 Burkholderia sp. Ac-20353
TCGAGCCCCATTTCCTCGAGTGCCGCTTCAGCCCACGCCATGCGCGCCTCCTCCATTATTCAGCGTGAGACGCATCACGATCGCGTCTTCGCGGCTGTGATGCCGCGCCGGATAGTAGTTCTTGCGCCGCCCGATCGTCGCGAAGCCGAAGCGCTCGTACAGATGGATCGCACGCGGGTTCGACGGCCGCACCTCGAGCAGCACGCCATCGAGCCGTTCCGCCTGCGTGATGCGCACGGCTTCGCGCAGCAGCGCGAGGCCTGCTCCCGTACATTGTGCGGCCGGCGCGACGCACAGGTTCAGCAGATGCATCTCGTCGACCACGGGCATCAGCACGCAATAGCCGACGAGCGCGCCCGTCACGTGGCGCATGCACACGCCGAAATAGCCGTTGCGCAGCGAATCCTCGAAATTGCCGCGGCTCCACGGGAATTCATAAGCGGCGTGCTCGATCGCGACGACCTCGTCGAGATCGGCGTCCGTCATCGGTGACAGATACCGGTCGCTCAGCAACACACCCGTCATTCCTTTGCTCCACCCGCTTGTGCCGCGCGCGCCGCCATCCGCTCGGCGGTGGTCTGCGCGACCTTGTCGCGCACGTACTCGGGCGCAGCCGCTTCGGCCGGCACCGTGCGCCCGGCGCGATACGCGCGCAAGGCCGCGTGCGCGACCGCCAGCGCATGCGGCATCGCGTCGCCGTCGACCGCCGCCGCTTGCGCGACGGCCGGCAGTTGCGCGCCGAACGCGGCGGCCGCGTTGCCCGCAAGCGTGAACGGCGCGTCGGGCACGACGACCGCGCCCGGCGCGTCGAGCGCGGCCGGATGCAACGTGCGCCAGTCGCCGGCGGTGTCGTCCCACGCGAACTCG
>NZ_JAAGPL010000517.1:0-868 GCF_017104785.1 Burkholderia sp. Ac-20353
TCATGTCGAGGTGCCGTTGCGCGCCGACCACCAGCGCCGCGTCGAGCAGCGCGCGGCGCGCGGCGCGACCGAGTCCCGTGTAACCGTCGTCGCCGATCCCCACCACCGTCAGCCACACCGTCATGCGCCCTTTCCCATCGTTCAGTTCCGTCATGTTGCCGCGGGCGGCCACGAAGCCGCCGCGCGTCTGTCCGCGTTGCGAAAAGCGGCATGGTACCGTGTTCCACCCCGCGTTTCACCTGCGGTCGGCACGGACCGACAGCCCGGCACGGCAAGGTTTGGAAGGTTCGGAGGCGTCGCGAACCCCCGCCGAAATCGGGTATCCTACGCCCGTTCGTTCGCCGGTGCCCTTCGGGGCCGAAGAGGGAACACAGGGCGCATCGCGCTGCTGTGGCTGCCCCCGCAACTGTACGCAGCGAGCCCGTCTCCACCCGATGCCACTGGTTTCGCCGGGAAGGCCTGGAGCGGGCGTCGACCTGTCAGCCAGGAGACCTGCCGGCCTGAAAGTGCGTGCGTGTCAGCGATCATCGGGCGGGGTGTACCGATGCGTTGGCCGCGGCGCGACACAGTCCCGGTGCCCCGTTGAGTTCCGCCTCCGTTCCGTCCCCTGCTTCACCCGCCGTGCGGCCATCGGCCTGCCCGGGGCTCGTGCGCGTCGTCCCGGCCGCCGACGGCGGACTGTGCCGGATCAAGCTGCCCGGTGGCCGCGTCGACGCGGCGCAGGCGCGTGCGATCGCGGCCGTCGCGCGTGCGCACGGTTCCGGCGTGATCGAGGCAACCAACCGCGCGAACCTTCAGCTGCGCGGGATCCGCGACGGCGAAGCCGATGCGCTCACCCGCGCGCTGCTCGACGCGGGGCTCGGCCCGC
>NZ_JAAGPL010000518.1:0-1040 GCF_017104785.1 Burkholderia sp. Ac-20353
GCCCTTGATCTGCGCGTTACTGTCAATCGAGACTGGAACCTCGCCGTTGCTCAGCAGCGGCGCGCGCAGACTGACCGTGCCGCCCGAAAGACCGCCCGCGGTGCCGCCACGCACGTCGATGTTTGCCTGCGGACCGATCGTGATGGCACCCGTGGCCAGATATTTTCCGTCGGAACTGGGTGTCGTTCTGGCGGCCGAGATGCTTTCATAGCCGTAGGTACCGTTGTAGGCCGTGCCCGACACCGGATCACTCAACGACGGATCGAATACCGCGCTCGTGCCGATTTCAACCCTGCCCCCGCGCTGCCACGGATTGATCGTCTTGCCACCGTCCGTGGTCGCAATCGCGCTGAGCGTCCCCTCGACGTCGACACCGCTCTTGCCATAGAGCCGGATCGTGCCGCCCGCCACACCCGACGCATTGATCGTCCCGAGAATCGTCACATTGCCGTCAGTCGTGTCGACCTGCTTGCCGGTACCACCATCCGCGACCAACGATACCGTATGGGCCGTCAGCGAATTGCCCGGTGACAGCGTCAGGTTGCCCGCCTTGGTATGAACCGTGATTGCGCTGTTCACGCCACTCGAAGCGAGCGTCGTCGCCAGGCTGTCCAGGTTGGCCGCACCGCCCGTGTCGAGCGAGAACGCGCCGCCCGTGTAGCCTGCTGCCGCACCGCCCTTGATCGTGCCGTTCAGGTTCACCACCTGCTGCTGCGCCGACAGCGTCAGGCTGCCTGCCGCACCGCCACCGTTCGCGCCCGAGAAGTCGAGTGTCGAGCCCGATTGCACGTCCACCGTGCCGTGGTCCGCGGTCAATGTGATCGACCCCGCCGGCGCATACCGTGTCACGTCGAAGAACTGCTTCGACACGCCGGCCGAACTCACGGTCGCGCCGCTGCCGATCGTCAGGTTCCCGCTCGTCGCTTCCAGGCTCAGGTTGCCGGCCGGCGCGGCAAGCGTCGCGCCGTTGTCGGCGAGCGTGCCGCCGACGAAGCTGAATGCGCCACCCACCGGCGTCTTCGTCAATGCGGTGCCGGTCG
>NZ_JAAGPL010000052.1:0-50360 GCF_017104785.1 Burkholderia sp. Ac-20353
TCCCGCGACGTCGGGGCGCGAGCCGGCGCCCGCGCCGATCGCGGAGCGCACACCGCTGTTCGATCGCGGTCAGGCGCTGTCCCGTATCGGCGGCGATGAGCAGTTGTTCCGCGAACTGGCGCATTTGCTGGTCGATGAGGCGCGACAGAAGCACGCGGAGATCGACGGCGCGCTCGTCGGCCCGGATCTGGAAAGGCTCGCTCACGTCGCGCACAAGCTCAAGGGCGACGCCGGCACGTTCGCGAGCGCGCCGCTGTCCGATGCGACGGTGCAGCTTGAGCGCGCGGCGAAGAACGGCCAGCAGGAAACGGCGCTGGCGGCGGCCCGCGAAACGATCGCGGTGTTCACGGATCTGGTGGATGCGGTGCGCACCGACGTGCTGGGAGCGTCCTGATGAACTCGTTGAACGCATTGAACGCGTTGTACACGCGCACGACCGCCCTCGCCTACGCCCAGACTGAACGCGACGAGTCGATCGATTTTCTGCGCGGCATGGCCGTCGTGTTCATGACGGTCGTCCATATCGAATATTTTTCCGCGTTCAGCCTGCTCGCGACGGAGCGACTCGGTTTCGTGACGGCGGCCGAATGGTTTGTCATCCTGTCCGGGCTCGTGCTCGGCAAGGTCGGCCGCTCCCGGCTCGCGCATCTCGGCTGGACGACGACCGCATGGAAATCGGTGGCGAGAGGCGCGAAGCTGTATCTCGTCAACGTCGCGCTGATCCTGATCCCGATCGTCCTGCAGCCCGTCGGCTTCGTGAAAACCGCGTCGCTCACGCATTTCGTCGACGAGGCGACCGCGACCGTCTATCCGCTTTATCCGGTCGAGGGCTCCCGCCTGGAGGACTGGTTCAACACCGTGCTGCTGTTGCGCGGCGGCCCGCATCAGGCGCAGGTGCTCGGCCTCTATGTCGTGCTGCTGATTTTTTTCGTACCGCTGCTGCTGCTCGCGTTCCGCCGATTGCCGTCCGCGTTGCTGGCGCTGTCGGCAAGCTGTGCGCTGTACGTGTGGCATCTGTTCGTGCCGTTCCGTCTGTCGGACATGCAGTTCGAGAATGCGTTTCCGGTCGCCGCGTGGCAATTTCCGTTCGTCGCCGGGATGTTCGTCGGCTGGTTCTCCAACGAGGCGTATCTGCTGTTCGCGTCCCGCTTCAGACGCTTCCTGCTGTACGCCGTATGCGCGACCGGCGCCATCGTCATGTTCGTCCTCGCGCAGGGGCACCTCGATCCGTTCACCCCGGCGTGGGCCAAGTTGCAGGCGCTGCCGCACGGCGCGATCGATTCGCTCTATCTCGGCTACGCGCAGAAGAACGCGCTCGGGCCGCTGCGCCTGATCGACGATCTGTGTCTGCTGGTCGTGCTCCACGCGGTGCTGCGCAGCCAGTGGCGGCGTATCCAGCCCGTCGCCGGATGGCTGCTGGTGCCGATCGGCGGAGCTGCACTGTACTGCTTCGTCGGGCACGTCGTGCTCGTGCTGATCGCGAGCCAGGTACTGCCGTTCGGGCTGCGGCCGCCGAGCTGGATCGCGGGAACGGCGATTCATCTCGGCGCGATCGCGGCCTTATGGCTGATGGCCCGGTACGGCCCCTGGCGCAGGTGGCTCCGGTGACGGCGCGTCGGACGCGATGTGCGCCGACATCTGGCGCATGAATTCGAGGCCGGGCGCGATCGTCATCGCCCACGCGATCTCGACTCGCGTATCGTAATGGCGCTCGTCCAGCTCGCGCACCGTCGCCAGGATCGCCGCTCGCCACGCATTGAACATCTGCTCGGGGATCGCCAGCCTTGACGGACCGTGTTCGCTTGCGATCCGTTCGAGATAGTCCGACGTCACCTTCGTGTGATACAGGTTCAGCAGATGGAAGAAGGATTTGCGCATCAACGCCTTCTGGCGCGTCATTTCCGTATTCGCGAATTTCTCGCGTATCTGTTCCGACGAGTTCAGGAAAATCTCGTAAAAGCGGTCGAAAAAGCGCTCGCCGTTGTCGTTGCCCGTCAGGCGGTGATAGCTCTCCAGAAATATTTCTTCGTAGTTCGTCACGGCATTCTCCCGGATGCGTCGCGCCTGATTCCGATGCTCGTATCCAACTTGAAACGCAGCTCGCTGGACCGGATGGCGGCATTGCTCCATATTGCCCGACGCGCATCTGTCCGTCACGCACTCATTGCGGGCCGGGTTCGACGCTGGCGGCGATCGGCAGGCACGTTGCCGGGTGAGCGAATACGTCCTTCATGCGGGCGGAGAAATAGCCGTCGGCCCGCGCTTCGGGCACGAGCCGGCCACTCGACTTGTAAAGCAACGCTTCCAGCACGGTCGCGTTGGTCGACAGCGCGAGGGTGCGGTCGTGTGCGCCGGTCGCCTCGTAACGTCCTTCGAACCAGCCGCGATCCGCGTCGTACAGCGCATCGACGCTTCGCATCAGACGAGTGGTGTACGCGGTGTCCCACAGCACCCACAAGCCGAACGCCGCGCGCGTCGCGACGAGCGCGAGTTGCGGATAGGCGTGGCCGTCGTCGCCGACCGTGTTCCACGCATAGCCGTTCGCGAACACCGAGTCATACACGAAGTACGGCGGCTGATCGACCTGATGATCGGTGCGGGCGGTCAGGATCCCGTCCTTGCGCCATCGCGCTTCCTGCGCTCGATAGACCGCGTCGGCTTGCGCGGCGCCGTCCGGTCGCCCGCTCGCGTCGGCGCGCTGCGTCCCGCGCCAGCCGAATTCGATGCCGGACAGCAGCCACGGCGCGCTGACGAGCGCGTTGGTCACGCCGGACTGGCGCGGATCCCGCGCGTCGAAATAGATGCGCACGCCGTTCGCGTAGGCTTGCGCGAGCGGCGCCGCGTCGGCGTCGGACGCCCGCACGCCCCACAGGCGGAAGCCGGTGCCCGCATACGCGTCGTAGCCGGGCCGGATCTCGGCGACGCGCACGGTCTGCCGAGCGTCGATGCGTGTCGCATGCAGCGTGCCGTCGCCACCGACCAGTTCACACAGATTCCAGCGCAGCACCGCGCGGTCCACGTATTCGCCGTACTCGGGATAACGAGCGCCGATCGCATGCAGCCACACCAGCACGCGTCCGACATCCACCGCTGACGTGCCGATCGTGCCGGGCTGATTCGCATCGTTCGACATCGCGCCCGTTTGCGTGTTGTAGACGCGGTTCGGCAGGCCGTTCGGCAATAGCGGCATCTGGCCGAGGAAGCGCAGCACGTCCGAGAGCCGGCGATCGAACTCGTTGCGTTCGATCAGCTTGAGTTCCCGCGCGGCGACGAGCGCAGCGAGATAGTCGCCGATCTGCCACATCGTCGTCGCCGGATAGCCGTCCGCGGAATTGACGAGGCCCGTCGACGCGTTGGTGTTGTTCGCCACATAGCGCCACGCGGCGCGCGCCCAGATCCGTTCGGTATCCGTCAGCGGACCGATGCGCCCGGGATTGGTCAGCGCGCCGGCATTCAGTTTCTCGTAGCCGTCGATCACCGTTCTCGCCACGATGCCGCAACCGCTGCACGCGAGCGTCAGTGACATTGCGAGTACGCAGGTAAAACGAACGGAGCGTTGTCTTGGCATGTTGAGCATTGACAGGATTGCGAGCATGCGGATACGGCGAACGGCACCGTGGCCCCGCTGCATCCGGCCTGGCCGCGAACCACGGCCCGCGGGCGATTCCTGGGTGCGTTCTCCAGGTCATACGGATCGGTCAGCGTGCGTTCCCACAGGCTCGGCTGCCGCCCGCCCGGTTGCGGCGCCCGATCGTCGAACGCGAGCAGACGCCCTTTCGCCTTGAACATCAACGCTTCCAGCATGATGCCATTGTTATTGGCCGTGAACGTCTTGATCGGCCCCGCGCCGTTTTCGAGCACGCCTTCGTAGTAGCCCTTCGCCGGCTGATATTGGCCCCACACTGCATCGGCGAGCCGATCCGTATACGGGGATTGCCAGAGCACCCACATGCCGACGGCCGCCTTCGTCGAGATCGCCGCGAACTGCGGGACGTACTCGCCCTTCTCCGTAATCGTGTTCCACGCGTACCCGTCCGAGTAGATCGTGTCGTAGACGAAGTACGGCGCACCGTCGAGCTGATGTTCGCTTCGCGCCGTCAGGATGCCGGTCTCGACAAAGCGGTTCTCCTGCGCCTGATAGATCCGCTGCGCGAAATTCGCGATCCACGTGTCTCGGGACAGCTCCGCCTGCGTCGCGGCCGTGCGGTCGATCGTGTCGGCCCAGCCGAGCTCGAGGCCAGAGAGCACATACGACTCGCTGACCACGTAGTTGTGCTGGGAGAGCGCGCGAGGATCGCGCGTGTCGTACGGGACATCGACGCAATAGATCGGCACGAGCGAATAAGGCTCGGGACGCGACGCGAGGCAGGTCGAGAAGCCCCATAGCCGGAAGCCGCTCGCCGCGTATTCCTCGTAGCCGAGCCGGCCTTCCTGCACGTACTGGACCTGCTTGTCTGCCCCGAGCTTCGCGCCGTACATCGTGCCACACGCATCCACGACATGAGCGAAATTCCAGCGCAACACCGCGTGATCGATCGCGTTCGCATGCTCCGGGTAACGCTGCTCGATGATCTTGAGCCAGATCAGCAGCCGCCCGAGATCCACAGCCGAGTAGCCGATTTCGCCGGGCTGGTTCGCATAGTTGACCTTCTGCGCGGTCTGCGTGTTGTACACGGTGTTCGGCAGTTCGCCGCGAAACAGGTCGAGCGAATTCAGCGTCCTGAGGAAGGCGCCGACACGGTCGTCGAACTCGCGCTTGTCGATCAGGTCGAGGTTGCGCGCGGCGACGAGTGCGCCGAGGTACGACGCGGTGTCCCACATCGTCGTCGACGGATAATTGTCGCCCGCGTTCACGAACCCGGTCGCCGGCTGGTAATTGTTCTCGAAATACAGCCACGCCTGACGCGCCATCTGCATTTCGCGCGCGTCGAGCGGGCCGTGCCGCGCCGGGTACGACGCGGCGGGAATGGCTCCGGCCCGCTCGCTGTTCTCGCCGCCCGGGTGCGCGCATCCCGCGCACGCCAGCAGCAAGACGAACCAGACGTGGCGCAACAGTTTCCCCATGCTCCCTCCTCACGCCCGTTCAATTGCGCAGCAGCGGCCCGCGTTCAATATACGCGAGGCTTTCGAGTATCACCGCGTTCGTGTTCGCGTTGAGCGCGGCGTTCGGCTGCCCGCTCTTCTCGTACACGCCCGCGTACCAGCCCTTGTCCGGCTCGTTGGCGGTGCGCACGTAAGCGACGAGCCTGGCCGTATAGTCGTCACGAAACAGCGCGTGCCACGCGAACGCGGCCTTCGTCGACACCGAACGCAATGCCGACGCGTCGGCACCCGTATCGGTGACGGTCGCCCACGACTTGCCGGCCGAATAGACCGTGTTGTAAGCGAAGTACGGCGGACGGTCGAGATGGTCCTCGGTGACGGCCGTGAGCTGTCCGGTCGAGCCGTAGCGCGCGCGCTGCACCTTCAGCAGCCGCCACGCGAATTCCCGGGTGGTGCCGTCGAGGCCGAACTCCAGCCCCTGAAGCATGTAAGGCTCGCTCAGCACGTAGTTCTGCGCGCCATACCGTGCGGGATCGCGCGTATCGGTCGGAATCGTCACGTCGTAGATATCGACGAAGCCGAGATGAGGCGACCACGTGGCCGCCTGCGCGCAATCGACGCCGGTGAGCAGCAGCGTGCGCGCCGCGTACTGCTCGTAGCCGAGCCGGCCTTCCTGCTGAAGCACCACCTTGTCGGCCGCGCGCGACGCGCCGATCAGCTCGCCGTCGCGCGCCAGCGCCGGCAGCGACCAGCGCCGGGTGACCTTGTCGAGCGCGTCGGTGAAGCGCGGATAGCGCCATGCGAGGATGTTGAACGGCACCGCGAGACGCCCGATGTCGATGGCCGACCAGCCGATTCCGCCTTCCGCCTTCTTGTTCGTGTAATCGACCATGTCGAGCGTGCGCGTGTCGTACGACTTGTTCGGCAACTGGCCGTTGAACAGCGGAATGCGCGCCAGCGCGTCGAGCGCGGCGGACATCCGGCGATCGAATTCGTCGGTGCCGATGACGCCGAGCCGTTCCGCCGAGATCAGCGCAAGCAAGTAGGACGCCGTGTCCCACATCGTCGACGACGGAAAGCCGTCGACCGAATTGACGAGCCCGGTGGCCGCCTGCGTATTGGTCGCGAAATATCGCCATGCGATGCGCGCCGCCGCGCGCTCGTCGGCGGTCAGCGGGCGCTGCGCGGGCAGCGCGGGCGAATCGGCACTGCGCGTGATCGGTATCGACGGCGCCGCGGCGGCCGACGACACGGCGGGACTGTTGCGCTCGATCGCCACCACGGCCGCGAACGATACGAGGATCGCGGCGATGAGCACGAGATGGCTGCGCGCCCGGACGAGGTTCTCCTTGAAGCTCATCGACTGCCTCCCGTTCCGGACGGCACGCGCCAGCCGGACGCCGCATCATGTTCCGTTTCACTCGCTGCTCCCGCATCCTGCGATTGCGCTTCGTCGGGCGGACGCCAGAACGCCGCGAAGACCACCGGCAGCATCGCGAGAATATTGTTCGTGCCCCAGACCAGATTGACGACGATCGACGCGGGATCCACGTTCGCGCCCATCGCCCAGCGCACCGTTGCGCATGCGAGCGCGAACGCGGTCAGCGCTGCGATCGCGATCTGCGGCATCACCAGATGCAGGAAACTGCCTTCCTGCCGGTCCTTCGGCGTCACCGGGAACTTGATCGTCTCGCCGTTCAGCACCGCGCGCAGCGCGCGCAGGCTCACCGGAAAAAACGCGAGATAGGACGACTTCGCGGCCCATCCCGGTATCCCCCATGCGCCGAACATGAACGCCAGCTCGGTGCAGATGATGAACGGCAGAAAATGCCAGTAGAACGGGCCGCTGTAGGTCTGGACCGGCGAGATGTTCGTCAGCAGGTAGACGATCGGCGCGATCAGGAACATCAGGTTCCACACGCAGCCGAAATACGACCAGAACGTGCTGAGGTACATCAGCTTCTGCGCGAACGTCAGGCCCGGACGCAGCAGCGGGTTGTCGTGCAGCGCAATGTCGAGCGTGCCGCCTGCGTACTTGTAGCGCTGGATCGTCCACGTGAGCAGATCCTGCGGCGACAGCATCTTCGATTCGACTTGCGGATGCAGCACGGATTTCCAGCCGCGCGTGCGATCCGAGTGCAGCACGATCGACGTGTAGATGTCCTCGGACACATGGAACTTGTATGGCGTCATCTCCGAATGGGTCGCGGCCTGGCGGCGCAACTCCCGTTCGAGATCCGCGCGCAGCGCCGGATCCGCCACTTCGCTTGCAAGCCGCGTCGCTTCCCGGTCGACCGCGAGTCCGTACGCGCGCAGCGCCGCTTCCATCACCGCTTCACGCCGATGGATCGACGCGGCGCCGCAGCAGAACGCGGCATTCGTGCGATTGCGGCGGCGCTGGATCACGTCGTAGAACATCTGCGGATCGCTGACGAACGGGTCGGCGCCGATCCGGATCGGGCCGACGAATCGCTGCACGCCGCGGGCGAGCATGCGCGCGGCCGTGCCGAGACGGCGCCCGGCCCATGCGTCGAGTGTTTCGCCTTCGGGGAGATCGAAGAACCACTGCGGCGTCTGCACCCACGCGACCTTCGGATCGCGGAAATAGCCGAGCGTGTGTTCGAGGATCGTCGGGAACACGCGCGTATCCGCATCGCAGATCACGATGAAGTCGCCGTCGGTCAGATCCATCGCGTGGCGCAGGTTGCCGGCCTTGAAGCCGACGTTGTTGTCGCGCGAGATGTAATGCGCGCCCTCCTCGGCCGCGACCGCGCGCATGGCCGGACGCCGGCCGTCGTCGAGCACGTGCACGCGGTAGTCGATCGGATGCGGGTACGCGACGGTCCGCGCCGCGCGGATCGACAGCCGCACCAGCTCGACGTCTTCGTTATACGTCGCGATGAACAGGTCGACCTTTGGCGGGCGGTGCGTCGCGTCGGACGGCGTTTCGACGTATTCGGACGCCCATTGCAGCGGCGCTCGCCGCGGATAGTCGTCGACGCGCCACAAATTGAACACGAACAGCGCGAGCCCAATGTACGAAAGCGTCTCCGCCACCACGAGCGGCACCGCGAACCACATCGCGTCGTGGTTCAGCGATGCGCTCCAGCGCCACACGAGATAGTTCGCGCCGAACACGAGTGCGAGCACCGCGAAGAACTGCCACACGCTCTCGATCGCCGGGGAATGAGGCAGCGGCTCGGGCGGCTTGCGATGTTCGAAGGAATCGAAATAGAAGGCCATGGTCGCTATTCCGGGTTGGCGCCGACGCCGTTGCGCTCGAGCGCACCGATCAACGCCAGCAGTGACGCGTTGTAGTCGATCGCGAATTCGTTGACCGAATAGGCGCGGTCGTCGTCCACATAACTCAGGAGCCGCTTGCCGCGCGGCGCCACGTGATCCTGCGCGGCGTCGTTCGGGCCGCCGACGAACAGGCCCGGTATCGTCTCGCCCGCCGCACGCCCGTACAGGTGCGCGGGGTGCCGCACCGAGCGCTCGCCGATACCGGTCACGAACGACATGCCGAACGGATTGACGCCCAGCAGGAAATCGAGTTGCGCGAGCGCCGCGCGCAGGTAGCGTGGATCGCCGCCGTGGCGTGCCGCTTCGGCGAGCAGCACGCCCTGCTCCGCATCCATCTTGTTGGAGCCCCAGACGAAACGCCGGTTGGCGAGGCCAAAGCCGCTGCGGCGCGCATCGCGATAGGCTTCGTCCGCCGCGCGCTGGAGCGCGTGCGCGATGCGCGAGCGCAGCGTCGCGGGAATCGCGCGCGCGCCGCGCGCGTCGAGCAGATGCAAGAGCCCGAGCGCCGCCGGATTTTTCCATTCGAAGATCGCGATGCGGCCGGTCCACTCGGGATGCCGCTCGACGAAATTCAGATATTGCCGGTCCCCAGTCGCGAGCCACAGCTCGGCCGCGGCCCAGATTCGGTCGTCGACGTCGCTCAGCAGGCTCGGTTCGGGGTCGACGGTGGACCATACATACGGGCCGGACCCGCTGTCGTCGCCGGGATGCGCGTCGACGAACAGCGGCGCGCGCACGGTCCGCAACCACGCCCATGCGCGCGTCGCCGCCTCCCGATACCGCGCGGCCACGTCGGCGTCGATGTGGGTCCACGCGCGCGATGCGAGCGCGAACGCGGCGGCGGCCTTCGCGGTGTCGGCACTCGACACGCCGTACACGTAGCGCGTCTGCGTGTCCTGATCCGGCGATATCGCGCCGGGCCAGTTCGCACCGGACAGCTTGCGGTACAGCGCGCCGTCCGCGCGCTGCATCGCCAGCATCCAGTCGAGCCCGACCCGCACTTCGTCGAGGATGTCGGGCACGCCGTTGCCGCTTTCGGGGATATGCGTCTGCCCATCCGGGAAGCGTGCCGGTGCGTCGAGGTATAGCGACACGAGACGCCCCGCCGTGACGGCCGTCGTCGCCACGTACTTGCCGAAATCGCCGGCGTCGTGCCAGCCGCCCGTCGCAGCGATCCGGACACCCGCATGCGTGTCGCCCGCATCCGGACCGGCCGCATCGGGATGCGCGAGCACACCGTCGGCGAGATGATCGGCGGGATGCTTCAGCCCGGTCTCGGGATCATCGAGCGCGACGCCGCAGCGTTGCAGGTAGTACGCGCGCAGCAACGATCGTTGCACGCGGCTCAACACGTCGGCGGCGACCACGAACGTGGCGTCCGGCACGCCATGCGCCGACAGCCGGTAGCGTCCGGCGCCCTGCGGCGGCAATGCGAGCATCGTCACGACAAGGCCGCTGTCCGGATCGAGACGGCCCGGCAAATGCGGCCAGGTGCGCAGCACGCGCCCTTCGGCGTCGGTCAGGCGCACGCTCGTGCCCGGCGCGAGCCCGATGACGGCCGCCGATTGCGCGAGGCCCGGCAGATAGCCGGCCTGAACGACCGCGAAGCCGTTGGCCACTGGCGCCGCGAGCAGCGTTTCGCAGCGCGCGCCGGACGTGCAAACGAACAGCACGGCCGCGCAGAGCGCCGGGAGCGCAAGCCGGGAGCGGCGAGCCGCACTCATGGAAGCGCTCGCACGTCGAAGTCGAACTGGTTGGTGCCGAGCACGCGCCCGCCCGCGTCGCGAATCGTCGCTTCGAGCGCGTAGGCGCCGGCCGCGAGCTGCGGCACCCGCACTTGCGTCACCGGACTGCCGCTGTCAGCCGCCATGTCGAACACCGTGCGCCCGGCGGCAATGGTTGCCCCACCCGTATCCACTTTCCATTCGATGACGCTGTTCGCGTACGCGCTCCACGTATCGTTAATCGCCCAAAGCGTACCGTCGAACGCTTCGCCGGGCACATACGTCGCGCGCGTCCATTCGATCGACGGCAGCACCGGCTGATATGCGCGCGCGAGCGCCGCATACCCGCGTTTGGGACGGCGCAGGTAATCGACGACGCCCCAGTCGATCGACGGCCATCCTTCGACGAACATGAACTGGAAGATCGCCGCGACCGGCTGGTAGCGCTGGCGGCGCAAGGTCTCCGCGATCCGCTGCACCAGCCGCGCCTGATAGCGCTGCGAGTTCGCAACGAACGTATCGAGGTCGCGGCCGCGATCGATACCCGCAAGCTCGAAGGTTTCATGGCGCTGGAAGTCGTGATACGCCCATTGCGCCCATCCGGCGTCGCTCGCCGCCGTGCTGGCCGGCCAGCTGTTGCGCGCGCTGACGATATGGCGAAGCGTGGCCACGTCGGGCAGCGCCTGCGCACCGAACTCGGTGATGTTCGACTGGCTCATCGCGGGAATCGGGTCGGTCCACTTGCCCCAGTACCAGCCGAGCCAGAAATGCTGGCTGGTCAGCGAAGCGTCGTCCGCGTGACGGGTCGTGTCCTCGCGCAACGCGGCCCCCACCGATGCGGATAGCAGGCGGTTCTGCGCGGGGTTCCAGTCGGGATAGCGGTACTTCATCCACTCGGCGTCCCACGGCGGCTCGTTCTGGCCGGACCAAGCGATGATCGACGGGTGATGCCCGAGCAACGCGACCATGTTGCGCGCCTGCCCGGCCGCCTTCGCCGCGAAACCGGCCGAATCGTCGTAACCCCACTGCAGCGGAAAATCCTGCCAGACGAGCAAGCCCTTCTCGTCGGCCACGTCGTAGAGCGGCTGGCCTGCGACATGCGCATGCACGCGGATCGCGTTGACGTGCGCGGCGAGCATCAGGTCGAGATCGCGCGCGTAGGACGCGGCAGTCATCTGCGATAGCCACGGGCTGCCGATATAGTTCGTGCCGCGCAGGAACACCCGCCGTCCGTTGATCGTCCAGCACGAATGCGCGCTGTCGAAGCGGATCGAACGCACGCCGGTGCGGCGTTGCGCGACGTCCATCGTGCCGCGCGCGTCGGCCAGCGTGACGACCACCCGGTACAGCGACGGAAAGCCGTCACCGGCAGGCCACCACAGCGCGACGTCGTCCAGCTCGCGCCGGATCGTCAAGCGATTCGCGCCCGTCGCGAGCGCGACGCTCTGCTCGAACGTATAGTGTCGTCCGTCGAAATTCGCCGGGCTCACCTGCACGCGCAAGGTCGCGTCGGTGTCGCGCAACGCGCGCGCATCGATTTCGAGCGCGAGCGTCGCATGCGACGCATCGCGTTCGCCCGGCATCGTGTCGATCTTCACCGCATCGATCGCCGCGCCCCGGCTCACGCGCAGATAGGCGGGCGCCCAGATGCCGCCCGAGTTCGCGTCCTGTCCATGCGCGGACCACGCACCGCCCGGCCGCGTGTCGTGATCGTCCAATACGCCCTTGATGAGCCGCTTGCGTAGCGACCACTCGGCGCCCGGCAGCTCGTTCGGGCTTCGCACGAGCACCGCGACACGGTTTTTTCCGTCGCGCAGCGCGTCGGTGACATCGAACGCGAACGGCGCAAAATAGCCTTCGTGGCTGCCGAGATAGCGATCGTTGAGCCATACGTCCGCTTCGTAATCAACGCCGTCGAACACCATCGTCGCCATCCGGTCGGCACCGCCGCGCGGCAGCGCGAATATCGTGCGATACCACAGTGAGCCCTGATGATCGAGGCCCGCCGCGTACCAGTTCGCCGGCACGCGCAACCGTCGCCAGCGGCGATCGTCGAGGCTCGCGCGCCACGCGTCGGCCGGCGCGGCGCCGGCGTCGCGCACCCGCCACATCCCCGTGAGCGAGACGGCGGTTGCATCGTCGCGCGCTACCTGCAGCGGATTCGCGAGCGCCGCACACTGCCACGCGAGCAGAAAGACGACGGCGGCTCGTTTCGCGACGCGCGTCATCGTCTACCCCCGATTCTTGACGAGCCGAAGACGATTGATGCCGAGCCGCCTGCGATGCTCGACGCAATCGACCGATGCGTGCATGATGCCGAGCCCCATGCCGCCTTCCGGCAACGTGTCGATGTCCTCCGGATCGAACGGCGGTAGCGCCTTGCGCGCGTCGAACAGGCCCTGCGGCACAGGTTTGCCGCCGTCGAACAGGTCGAGCGTCAGCGCGCGCGTGCCTCGACGCAGCGTCAGCGCGATCACCGGCTCATGGGACGCCTGTGCCGCACGAGCCGTCGCGGCCGCTCCATGCCGGATGATGTTCGACGACGCTTCGATCACCGCCAGCTCGAACGTGTCGAGCCACGCGCCCGATTCGCCGCAGCGCTCGCAGGCCCCGCGCAGCCAGTCGCCGATGCCCGCGAGCGCGTCGAGCCGTGCCGGAAAGCGTGCGCGCGAATGCGGCACGGGCTTGTCCGGACGTTCGCGCCGGTGTTTCATCGGGCATTCCCGCGACGGGGCGGCCAGCCGCTCAGGCTTGCAGGTGCGCACATGCCGCGTCGGTGTCGGGAACAACCGCGAACACGCGATCCATCCGCGTCAACTGCAGCATGCTCTTCACGCCGTCCGCGACGCCGCACAGCACGATGTCGCCCTTGCCGCCCAATGCCTTGAAGCCCGACACCATCGCGCCGAGCCCGCTGCTGTCGACGAACTTCACGCATTGCAGATCGAGGACGAGTTTCGCGACGCCTTGCCTCGCGAGCGACACCAGCTCGTCGCGGATCTGCGGCGCCACCGACGCATCGAAACGTTGCGGCAGCACCTTGATTACCTTGATATCGCCTGAATTGCTCATTTCGGTCAGCATGGTTTCCTCCAGTGTTCCGGTCACGGAAGTGAATCGATCAATGCGACAGACGTTCCAGCGCCAGCACCGACACGTCGTCATCGAACGTGCCCCGGTCCGCGCCGCGCCATGACTGCAACTCCGACTTCAATGCATCCAGTACCTGTCTCAACGGCATCCGGGCGCGCGCCGACAGGAACTCGCGCAGCCGCTCGTCGCCGAACAGCTCGCCGTCGGGCGCCGCACATTCGGTGACGCCATCCGAATAGAGAAAGAGACGCTCGGCGGGACGCAACGTGAACGACACGTCGTCGTACTCGCAGCCGGGGAGCAGGCCGACCGGGAATCCACCGCTCCCGAGCCGCGACGCGTTCCCGGCCGCCGTAACGAGCAGCGGGTGCGAGTGGCCGGCCTGGGTCAGGCGGCCCTCGCCCGTACGCGTGTCGAGAATCCCGTACACCATCGTGAAATACGACGCGTCGACCGCTTCTTCTAGGAACTGCCGGTTCATCTCCTCGACGACCGACGCGGGAGACTGCTGGCCGGCCGCGCCGCGCGCCTCGGCGCCGCGCGCGAGCAGGCGGTTCACGATCACCGACAGCATCGCGGCCTGCACGCCGTGCCCGGCCACGTCGATCGCACAGAACATCACGTGGGTGTCGTCCACGGCCTTGACGTTCAGCATGTCGCCGGACAGGTACGCGGATGGCGCGAACAGCCATTCGCATTCGACGCCGTCGATCCGCAGCCGGGGCGCGGGCAGCATCGACGTCTGCACGGCCGCTGCGGCCTGCAGATCGCCGCGCATCTGGCGGTAAGCGGTGTCGAGGTGGCGGTTGCGCTCGGCGAGTGCGGCTTCGAGCGCGATCACGCGCAGCCCCGCACGCAAGCGCACGCGCAGTTCATTGATGTCGACCGGCTTGGTCAGGAAATCGTCGGCGCCGGCATCCATCCCGTCGATCAGCGCTTCCGAGCCGTCGCGCGCGGTCAGCAGAATCATGTAGATGTACCTGCCGAGCGTTTCCTCGCGAATCGCCCGGCACAGGCCGGGACCATCCAGTTCGGGCATTTCCCAGTCGCATACGACCATCGCGATTTCCTCGCGCGCACGCAGCAGTTGCAGCGCCTGCCAGCCATCCTCGGCTTCGACGATTTCGAAGCCGAGTTTCCCGAGCGTGCTGCGCAACAACAGCCTGTAACTGGCGGAATCATCGACGACGAGTATCGGTTGCATGGCCATGGTCGATATGAAGACAAAGCCCTCAGTTCGATCGCCGATGCGAAAAAATGCACTCGCGCTTTCAGCGTTCGGTGTTTCGCTATTTAACCGAACCAGCGCGGGTATATCAAGTCCGGAAAGTCAAAGCTCACAATAGTAATTGTGCCGATTGCGGTCATGCGTTTCCGTGAAGAATACCGGCGAATGTCAATCGGATGTCAATCGGCAATGCGAGCGAAATCGCGATTCAATCATGCTTGAAGCCGTTCGAGCATCGCGCGCGTCACGAGCACCACGCCATTCACCGTTCGTTCGAAACGTTGCGCGTCGAGCGCCGGATCCTCGCCGATCACAAGCTTGTCGGGCAGCACGCAGCCCCGGTCGACGACGACCTTCCTCAGCCGGCAACCGCGCCCGACCTTCGTGTCGGGCAGCAGCACCGCTTCGTCGACACGGCACGACGCGCTGACCCGCACGCCCGGAAACAGCAACGAACGCCTGAGCGTCGACGCCGATACGACCGAGCCGTCCGACACGATCGTATCGACGATGTCGCCACGCCGGCCCAGGATGATTTGCGGCGGCGGCCGATGCAGGCTGCGTGTCCAGATCGGCCAGCGCACGCTATCGATATCGAAGCCGGCCTCGCCCGAGGCCAACTCGAGATTAGCGGCCCAGAATGCATCCACCGTGCCGACGTCGCGCCAGTAGCTCTCGGCGGCAGGCGCTGCATCAATGCAGGACATCGAGAACGGATGCGCACGCGCCCGCCCGTCAGCGACGACGCGCGGTATCACGTCATGACCGAAATCGTGGCTCGACGCGGGATTCGCGGCATCCTCGGCCAGCAGCCGGTAAAGATAGCGCGCGTCGAACACGTAGATGCCCATGCTGACGAGCGACGACTCGGCGTCATCCGGCATGGGCGCCGGATTCGCGGGCTTCTCCGCGAACTCGATCACGTTACGCCGCGCGTCGATCGCCATCACGCCGTAGCCGTTCGCGTCGCGTCGCGGCACCCGGACGCAGCCGATCGTGCAGGATGCGCGCCCGTCGACGTGATCACGCAGCATCACCGAATAGTCCATCTTGTACACGTGGTCGCCGGCGAGCACCAGCACGTAATCGGCTTGCGTCGTCTGGATCGAGCGCATGTTGCGATAGATGGCGTCGGCTGTCCCGCGGTACGGCGGCTCGTCGCGCAGCCGCTCGGGCGACGGCATCACGTCCACGGTCTCATCGCGATCGGCGCACAGGAAGCCGAGGCTGCCCTGCACGTGCCGACGCAGCGAATGCGTGTTGTACTGGCTGACGACGCCGATCCGGCGAATGCCGGAATTGACGCAGTTGGACAGCGTGAAATCGATGATGCGAAACCGGCCGCCGAAGAACATCGCCGGTTTCGCGCGTCGCTCGGTCAGTTGCTTGAGCCGGGTGCCGCGCCCGCCCGCAAGCACGATCGCGAACGTGCGACCGGTTGGCGCGGTAATGCGCGCGCGTTCGGCCTGCCACCAGTCGGGCAGCCCCGTCATGCGGTCGAATTCGGCAAGCATCGCTCGCTCCGCTGAAAATCCGGATTCCAGCCCCCGTTCGGGTGAGCATCCGTGTAATTCGTCACGCACGCCGCATCCCGGGATCGATGGAATGCGCGCGGCGACCGGTTACGTGATTAGTCTTTTTCCGCCAAAACCAGAATTAGTCTCTTCCCGCCAAATTCAACGTCAGTCTTTTTCCGCCAAATCCGAAATTAGTCTTTTCCCGCCAAATTCAACCCGTAAAACGCGGTGACATTCAGAGGCTTGCATGCGATAAATTTTTATGTTGGCGTTCAATGCACCAATCCGGCGCCGTTTCCAAATGCCAGAATTGCCGCGTCTGGTCAATTTAAGATGAAGTAACCGCTTTTATCAAGGCTGCGACCTCGAAATCGGCCGCCGAATTGCGTGTGCAATGGCGCGCGGATAGACTACACGCGACGCGCGTGAGCGACAGGACGGCGTCGCGTCGGCAACTGAAATGCACACGGTGACACGCCTTGTCGATAAAACTCACATTAGCCGCGCGTCTTTCATGCCGGCGGCGCGATCGCCATCTCTTCGCCTGCATCGCCGTCCCGTTGATGTGTGCGGGATCGTGGATCGATCGCGCGGCCGCGCAGACGGAGACGCGCAACGAAGTGCTCGACGGTCTCGCGAGTTCGTTCTCGACGCCATGGCATCAGCTCGTCGCGCCGAACGCGCCCGACGGCACGGGCAGTTGGCTATCCGGCCTGTCGATCAACGCAGGGATCACGCAAGCGCTGCAACCGAACCGGAAGAGCACGGTCGGCGCCGGTGCGCAAGGCGACCGGGCAAACGAATCGACGCTGCAACTCGGCATTCGCTACAACCCGATGTCATACTGGTTCGCGACGTTCACCGCCTATCGCTACCTGCGGCCAAGCTTGCAGCAAAGCTGGGATCCGGACTTCACCTACTCGTTCGGATACGACGACTGGCACCCTTACACGCTCAGCCTCGTCTACGGCAACTACACCGGCAACCGCTTTTCGGCCGGCAACGGCGTCGCGCATAGCCGGATCGAACAAGGCGGCATCACGTTCGCCTACAAGTTCCCGCTGCCCGACCTGCTGAAGCCGATCTTCCTGACCGGCTTCGGCGACGACCTGATGTGTTCGGCGTCGTTCACGCTCGTGCCGCGCTATACCGACGTGCAAAACGACGTGCGCGAAAACAAGACGAACGTCGGGCTCGGTTGCCGGTATACGTTTCGGGAAAAATGGTACGCAACCTTCACGGCTTACCATTACCTTCGACCGTCGCAGCAACAGCCGTGGGATCCCGATTTCGTATACGGCTTTGGCTATTACGACTGGCGCTCCGACACCATCTCGATCCAGTACAGCAACTATTCCGGCAATCGTTTCCCTTGGCGTTCACGCGCGGCCGGCACGGGCACGTTCCGCGCGGGCAGCGTGTCGATCGTCTGGTCGCATGGCTGGTGAATGGCGCGTTCGGCCGGCATCGCGCGACGGTTCAACGCCCGGACACCGGAATGGCCGCGCTGAGCAGCACAACCATGCTGCGTGCGCTCACATCGACGGCGTCGCCGTCGTGCAGGCCCCGCTCCGGCGCGTCCGGATGCGCGGAGTCGAGCATGATGTGCCAGCGCAACGCGGGCGCCGGCGGCACGAAACGCCTGTCGTCGGCGCCGCCGTTGATCAGCAGCAGCGCGACGTCCACGGTCGGCCCGGCATGCGCGCCGTGCCGGCGATCGTGCCACGCGGGCGCCGCGCGCCGCACCGCGAGCACGCTTTGCCGCGGGTCTTCCCATGCGGCGCTCGACATCGGCCGGCCGTCGGCGTCGAACCAGTCGACGTCCCGCACGCCCGGCAGCCATTCGTTGCGCCCGTGCGGGAAGTACGGGTGCTGAAACACCCGGTAGCCGCGCCTGAGCCGCGCGAGGCGCGCGCAGAAATCCAGCATCGCTGCGCCGCGCGGCGCGTCGCACGCGTCCCAGTCGAGCCACACGAGCGCGTTGTCCTGGCAATACGCGTTGTTGTTGCCCGACTGGCTGTTGCCCCATTCGTCGCCGGACAGCAGCATCGGCGTGCCGTTCGACAGATACAGCGTCGCGAGCATCGCGCGCCGGACCCGTTCGCGCAGCGCCTCCACGGCAGGATCGCCGCTCGCCCCTTCGACGCCCCAGTTGGCGCTGCAATTGTTGCCTGCTCCGTCGCGGTTGCCCTCGCCGTTCGCGTTGTTGTGCTTCTCCGCGTAACTCGTCAGATCGTGCAGCGTGAAGCCGTCGTGCGCGGCGACGAACTGGATCGACGCCCAAGGGCGCCGTCCGTCGCGGTCGAAGAAGTCGGCCGAGCCGCAGATGCGGCGCGCGAATTCCGGCCGTTCGCCCGCGTCGCCGCGCCAGAAGCGCCGCACGCTGTCGCGGAAGCGGTCGTTCCACTCGGCGAACAGTGGCGGATGATTGCCGAGCTGATAGCCGTTGGGGCCGAGATCCCACGGTTCCGTGATCAGCTTGAGCCGGTTGAGCACCGGATCCTGCTGCAACGCGTCGAAGAATCCGGCGCCCCGCTCGAAGCGGCGCGCCTCGCGGCCGAGCGTCGTGCCCAGATCGAAGCGAAAGCCGTCGACATGAAAGGATTCGGCCCAGTAGCGCAGCGAATCCAGCACGAGTTGCATCACGCGCGGATGCGCGATGTTCAGTGTGTTGCCGCAACCGGTGTCGTCGATGTAGCGGCGCTCGTCGCCGTCGGTCATCACATAGTAGCTCGCGTTGTCCAGCCCGCGAAACGACAGTGACGGGCCGAGGCCGTCGCCTTCGCCCGTGTGGTTGTACACGACGTCGAGCACGACTTCGATGCCCGCCCGATGCAAGCGCCGGACCGTGCGCCGGATCTCGTCCGGCCCGCCAGTGCCGAGATAGCGCGGCTCGGGCGCGAAGTACGCGAGCGGACTGTAGCCCCAGTAATTGACGAGCCCGCGCTCGACGAGCGCGCGGTCCTGCACGAACGCCTGGACCGGCAGCAGCTCGATCGTCGTGACACCGAGCTTCAGCAGATGGTCGATCGACTGCGGCGCAGCAAGCGCGGCGAACGTGCCGCGTACCGCCGGATGCAGGTCGGACCTCAGCTGGCTGAAGCCGCGCACGTGGGCTTCGTAGATCATCGTGCGGTGCCACGGCACGTCGGGGCGCTTGTCGTCGCCCCAGTTGAACGCGTCGTCGGTCACGACCGCCTTCGGCATCGCGGGCGCGCTGTCGCGCCGGTCCAGCGCGTATTCGCCGCGCGCCGCGCCGAGCCGGGGCGCATACAGCGCATCCGTCCAGTGCAGGCCGCCGTGCAGGCGCTTCGCGTACGGATCCAGCAACAGCTTGTGCGGATTGAAGTAATGCCCGTTGCGCGGCTCAAAAGGCCCGTGCGCGCGGAATCCGTACAGGAGGCCCGGATGCGCGTCGGGCAAGTAGCCGTGCCACACGTGATGCGTGCACTCGGGCAAGCGCAGCCGCGCGATTTCCTTGCGCCCGGCCGGATCGAACAAGCACAGATCGATGTGTTGCGCGTGCGCCGAAAACACCGCGAAGTTCGTGCCGAGCCCATCCCAGGTCGCGCCGAGCGGATACGGTTTGCCGGCGGCCAGCTCGTAAAACGAGGCATTCGTCATGTCGCGTCGTCCTGTGGCGAAGCGGTGTGCCGCGATGAGTGCGATCGAATCCGATTCCCGGCAAAAAGCGACTTGAATTCCTGTTTGACTAAGCCGCAATCAATTGCCTAATCTTGTACGGGCATTATGTCCGAATTCATTGGAAATTCCAGTTCGATTCCGGGAGACATGACCATGCGCGACAGCACGCGGCCCGCCGGCCGCTCCGACGCGGATGCACTGCGCGATGCGATCGTCGCCGAGCTTCGCTACAGTTTCGGCAAGACGCCTGCGCAGGCGTCGCCGTCCGACCTGTTCCATGCACTCGCGCGCGCGGTGCAAAAGCGGCTGATCGATCGCTGGCTCGACACCGAGGCCCGCTATGTCGCGAACCGGAACAAGCGCATGTATTACCTGTCGATGGAATTCCTGATGGGCCAGTCGCTGATGAGCAACCTGATCGCGCTCGGCCTGGAAGACACCGCGCGCGCGGCGCTCGAAGCGCTCGACGTCGAGCTGCACGTCGTCGTTCAAGCCGAGTACGACGCGGCGCTCGGTAACGGCGGGCTCGGCAGGCTGGCCGCGTGCTTCGTCGAGTCGCTGGCGTCGCTTGGCCATGCCGGCTTCGGCCGCGGCATCAAGTACGAATACGGGCTGTTCCGCCAGCAGATCGACAATCTCGAACAGACCGAGCGCCCGGACCAGTGGCACGGCGAATCGTCGCCGTGGCTGGTCGAGCGCGCCGACGAAACCCGTTATATCCCGCTGTATGGCCGGATCGAGCACGAGCGCGACGCCGACGGCCAATACAATCCGATGTGGCTCGACTGGAAGATGATCGCCGGCGTGCCGCACGACATGCTCGTGCCCGGTTACGACGGCGACACCGTCAACGCGCTGCGCCTGTACGCGGCGCGCGCGTCGGACACCTTCGACATGCGCATCTTCAACAGCGGCGACTACGTGCGCGCGGTCGAGGACAAGATCGCGTCCGAAACGGTGTCGAAGGTGCTCTACCCGGCCGACGACAATTACGCGGGCAAGGAGCTGCGGCTCGTACAGGAGTATTTTCTGGTCGCCTGCTCGCTGCGCGACATCATGGACACGTTCGCGAAAACGCGGCTGCCGATCGAGCGCCTGCCGGAACGCGTCGCGATCCAGATGAACGACACGCATCCGGCGCTGGCCGTCGCCGAGCTAATGCGGATGCTCGTCGACGAGCATCGCGTCGGCTGGGAGACGAGCTGGGACATCACGCGCGCCGTGTGCGCGTATACGAATCACACGTTACTGCCGGAGGCGCTCGAAACCTGGCCGGTCGCGCTGGTCGAGCGGGTCTTGCCGCGCCATATGCAGATCATCTACGAGATCAACCGGCGCTTTCTCGACGAAGTCGATGCCCGATGGCCGGACGACGTCGGCCGGCTCCGGCACATGTCGCTGATCGACGAGCACGAGCCGCGCCGCGTGCGCATGGCACATCTCGCAATCGTCGGCAGCCATTCGGTCAACGGTGTCGCGGAGCTGCACTCGAAGCTGGTCTGCTCGCAGCTTGTGCCGGATTTCCACGCGCTGTATCCGCAGCGCTTCAACAACAAGACGAACGGCGTGAGCGTGCGCCGCTGGATCGTGCAGTCGAATCCGGAACTCGCGTCGCTGTTCTCGGAACTGCTTGGCAGCGACGGCTGGATCATGGAGCTCGACCGTCTGCGCGGCCTCGAACGCTATCTGGACGACGGCGCAGTGCATGCGCGACTGAGGCAGATCAAGCGCCGCAACAAGCAATGGCTCGCCGCGCTGATTCAAGAACAACTGCGGATGAACGTGGACGCCGACGCGCTGTTCGATGTGCAGGTCAAGCGCATTCATGAATACAAGCGGCAATTGCTGAACATCTTGCACGTGATGCATTTGTACCTGCATCTGGTCGAGGATGGCGGCGACATCACGCCCCGGGTCGTCGTGTTCGCGGGCAAGGCGGCGCCCGGTTACGCGATGGCGAAGCTGATCATCCACCTGATCGCCACGGTCGCCGATCACATCGATCGAGATCCGCGCGTGCGGGAGCGTCTGCGCGTCGCATTCGTGCCCGACTACAAGGTGTCGCTCGCGGAGCGCATCATTCCGGCCGCCGACCTGTCCGAGCAGATTTCGACGGCGGGGATGGAGGCATCCGGGACGGGCAACATGAAGCTCGCGATGAACGGCGCGCTGACGATCGGCACGCTGGACGGCGCGAACATCGAGATCCGCGACGCAGTCGGCGAGGAGAACTTCTATGCGTTCGGGCTTACGGCCGCCGAAGTCGAAGCGGCGCGTACGAGCCGTTCCTATATCGCGCGCGTGCGCTACGAAGCCGACCCGTCGATCAAACGCGTGCTCGATGCGATGCTGGTCGGCCGTTTCGGCAATGGCGACGACCGGTTCCGGCCGATCTTCGACAGCCTCGTCGCGGGCGGCGACTACTACTTCCATCTGGCCGACTTCGATGCTTACGCGAAGACCCACGCGCGCGTCGCGGCCGATTTCGGCGAGACGTCCACGTGGATGCGGCGCGTCGTCGCGAATATTGCACGGCTCGGGCGGTTTTCCAGCGACCACACGATCCGCGAATACGCGCGCGACATCTGGGGGCTCTAGCCAGCGCAACGTGCAACGATGCGGCGGGCGTGAGTGCGGCTCACGCCCGCCGCGACGGTCAATCGGGCGTCGCGCGCGAGGAGATGCGCTCGCGCAGATAACCGGCGAACTCGGCGGCAACTTCCGGATGGCGCAGCGCAAATTCGACGGTCGCCTTCAGATAGCCGAGCTTGCTGCCGCAATCGTAGCGCTTGCCGAGATATTTGTACGCGAGCACCTGTTCGTCGACGAGCAATTCCTGGATCGCGTCGGTCAGCTGCAATTCGCCGCCCGCGCCAGGCTGCAGTGCACGCAGGTGCTTGAAGATGCGCGGCTTCAGGATATAGCGGCCGACCACGCCGAGGTTCGACGGCGCATCTTCCGGCGCGGGCTTCTCGATGATGCCCGCGAGCTTGACGATCGCCTCCTCCCACTCCCTGCCGAACACGATCCCGTACGAGCGCGAGTCCTGCGGCGCGATCTCCTCCACGCCGATGATCGAGCTGTGATAGTGGTCGAACATTCCGACCATCTGGCTCATCACGGGCGGCGAGCCGTCCAGCAGGTCGTCCGCGAGGATCACGGCGAACGGGTTGTCGCCGATCAGCTTTTCCGCGCACAGCACCGCGTGGCCGAGCCCGAGCGCTTCGGGCTGGCGCACGTAGAAGCAATCGACGTGACTCGGCTTGATGCTGCGCACGAGCTCAAGCAGCTTGGCCTTCCCGCGCGCTTCGAGCTCGGCCTCGATCTCATAGGACTTGTCGAAGTGATCCTCGATCGCGCGCTTGCTGCGGCCCGTTACGAAGATCATTTCCGTGATGCCGGCGGCGATCGCCTCCTCGACCGCATACTGGATCAGCGGCTTGTCGACGACGGGCAGCATTTCCTTGGGGCTGGCTTTCGTCGCGGGCAAAAAGCGCGTGCCCAATCCGGCGACGGGAAAAACGGCTTTCGTGACCTTCAGCATGCTGCCCTCCAGCGTTATTCTGTTTCATGGACATTTCGTCGATATCGCAAGCAGTGGCGCGCGCAATTTCGGAGAAATTGGCGGACTCCATCATCGTTTTCATAGTCTACTGCCATCAGGAAGAAGCGGGTAACCTAAACGGAGGATCGAATGCTTCAGCAGATTCCGCAGATTCAGACGCAAAGCAGTGTGGCTTCTGGTTCGGCACGGATGCACTGGCTCGATGCGTGCCGGGTGTTCGCCGCCCTTGGTGTGGTGTTGATACATATCAGTGCGAGTCCTGACGGACAATTGTTTCCGGATGCCCTGGCCTCTGAACGGGTTGGACCGGCCATCGTACGGATTACTGGCGAACTGTCCGGTTCAGAATTATTTTTTCTGTTTTCGATGTTCCTGATCGCCTTCAAGATCGATCGTCGGCATGTTGCATACCTTGACTTGATCCGCGAGCAGGCGAAACGACTTCTGATCCCGTTTGTCGCATGGACCGTGTTTTATGCATTCTTCCGCTTGTTCAAGGCCGGGTCATTCGGCTACCAGGCCGCAATCATGGAGCAGATCGTGCAGTGGCAGTCGTGGATTGGCTACCTGCTACTCGGCTCCGCTCAATACCATCTGCACTACCTTCCGACGATGTTCTTCCTGGTTTTGCTATATCCCGCACTTCAAGCAGCGATCCGCTATCCGGTTGTCGGATTATCGATCATTGGCACCCTGCAGGTGATGGACTACGTGCAGGGCTGGTTATGGGGACATGTCACCGATCCGCTCTACCGTGATTACCTGGTTCGGATGGTCAAGATCATCTGCTACAGCGGCTATGGATTTGCGGGATTCGCCGTATTCGGCATCTGGAAACGCAAGCTTTCGTTTGATGAGAGCAAACTGCTGCTTTGGCTATCCCTGTTACTGCTCGCTGTCGCTTATATGGCGAAGCTGGTTTACGCCGCCGACGCGGTCGCGGCCGCACAGTGGCCGGTGCGAACCGGCGCCGGATTCTATGCCCATTTTCTGTCACCGGTGCTGATGCTCACGGTATTCCTGGGATCCCAGCATCAACGTTGGTCTCCTCTCTACACGAGAATCGCAAAATATACTTTTGGAATCTACCTGATCCATCCGATATTCATCGACTGCTTCGATTTGCTCCAGCACGCCATGGGCTGGTCGACAGCGCCGATCGTCGCGGTGATATTGAAGCTGATCATGGTTGCGCCGCTAGCGTTTGCAACGACCTACCTGCTGGCGAAGTTCAGGCAAACTGCCTGGCTGGTTGGATTAGGGCCGGTTCCCTTCTTTGGCTAGCTGGGAAGCTTCAAGAGGTTGTTTCTCTAGACGGGAAGTCAGGCCATCGGCGCAATGTCGCCGATGGCGCTACGAGCATAATACTCGTGCGAGTAAAACGCAGCAAAATCAAAGGCCCCCCTGCTCGATCCCCTCAATCTGCGCGTCCAGCTTCGTCAGCCCGTTCCACGGCCCACGCAACGTATCGATCAGTGCAGCGTCGGCGCACGGACGATTCGCACCGCAATTCCATTTCGCTCTGCACGTTGGAATAAAGGTTGCCGCTTGCCCGTTTAGTCTCCGTTCCAACCGGCGCATCTATATGCGCGGGAGGCCGATCATGAAGCGGGGTCTCACGGTGCGCGCGCCCGTAGGCGGCATGCAACCGACCGGCATAGCGGCATGTGCCGGTTCAGTACACGCCCTGCAACACCGGCTCTCCTCATGTTTCCGACGGCAATGTTTCCTCGGCTCGAGTCGACGCGATTCGGAAGTGTTCGCGGAGCATTGTTGCAGTCCGAAAAGCGTCGCCCGGGACGCCAAGTGAAGCCCCGGAACGCTCGCGCGCCGTGAACCGGACCGCAGTCCTCCGGTGCTAACTCACGACGCAATTCCTCATCAGTCAGATCAAGGAGGAAAGTCATGCCTCAGGTCTCTTTGGGCCTCAAGGCGGCGGCCGTGCTGGCCCTCGTCGCGGGTTTTACAGTCGGGCATGCCGCTGACAATGACGCTTACGTCGTCACGCCACTCGTGTCCAATCTGGCAGGCGCGGCCCCGAAGGTCGACCGCGTGCTGCAGAACGCGTGGGGGATTGCCTTCAGTCCGGCAGGAAGTCCATTCTGGGTCAACGACAATGCCACTGGCTGCGCCACCCTGTATGACGGCACGGGGACGAAGGCGCCGTTGCAGGTTTCCATCCCGCTGCCAGGGAATGTCATTCCGGCCAGTGCATGTCAACCCTTCTCTCCCAACAATCCACCGAACCCCGGGCCTGCGGCGCCGACCGGCATCGTGTGGATTCCCCCATCGGCATTTCTTGTGCCCGGCACCAAGCTTCCGGCCGTATTCATCTTCGCGACCGAAGACGGCACGATTTCCGCTTGGGCTGGCGGGTTGATTCCGCCGGACCACGCGGTGCTCGCGGTCGATAACTCGTCCAACCCGTCCGCGGCCAGCGGGGCCGTCTACAAGGGCCTCGCCTTTGGTGTGAACGCGCAAGGAGGATTCCTGTTTGCGACGAACTTTCGCGCAGGTCGGATCGATGTATTCGGGTCAACCGGTGCGAACGGCTTGTTCACGACTGCGACGACGCACGGTGGCTTCATCGACCCGAACATCCCGGCCGGCTACGCGCCGTTCGGTATCGCGAACATCGACGGCGATCTTTTCATCACCTATGCGAAGCAGAACGCCGAGAAACACGACGACGTTGCAGGCAGAGGAAATGGATTCGTCGACGTATTCGATACAGACGGCCACCTGCTGCGCCGCTTCGCCAGCCGAGGGACACTCAACTCGCCGTGGGGAATCACGCGTGCATCGTTTGCATTCGGCCGCTTCAGCGGCAAGATCCTGATCGGCAACTTCGGCGATGGCCACATCAATGTCTTCGACAATGACGGCAGGTTTGCCGATCAGTTGGAGAACGCCGCCGGCAATCCACTGGCTATCGACGGCCTGTGGACGCTGACACTGGGTGGCGGCCGCAGCTCGAGCCCGGACGCGCTGTATTTCTCGGCGGGTCCCAATCAGGAAGTTAACGGACTGTTCGGAACCATAGCGCCAGTCAACGCCTCCAGGGCAAGAGAGTCGGGCGAGAACAGGCAATGACCGGCAGTCGCGCATCGCAACGGCGCAGCTTCCTGGCGGCGACAAGGTCACCGCCAGGAAGCGACGAGCGTGCAGCGCGCCGGCAGACAGCCATTCATCGTTTCAATCCCAGTCCCAGCGCTCGGGGTGTCCACCGAGCTTGCCGCACACATCGATCGCGATCACCCGCAACTGGCTCTCCGCAATCTGCCCCGACAACGCATAGCCCATATGGTCGGTGGCCCAGTAGAACGTGCGGAGATTGCCGTCGCGAAGGACGCCGTACGCCAACTCGCCTTTCGAAACGCCAGTCATGTAGAGCGTGACCCGTGCACCGGCGTGGTTCTCGTACATCAACTGACCCGCTGGCCCGGCGTCACCCGGCAACAGCCGCCCACCTACGAGCATGAACCCGTAGTTTTGCAACGACGGGGCGGACAACGGCCGGTTCATCCTTCGCCCGAGCCAACCCATCAACTGCTGCTCGTCTGCGGCACCCACTTCGACGGGATGGCGTACTTCCGGCACGTAGACCGCATAAGCAACACCGGCCCGTTGGGCGAATTCAGTTTGCCCCGGTAGCCAGCCGAACGGCGACAAGCTGCCGGCGAGCGACGCGAGACCGGCGCCGAGCGCCACCCAGCACGCGGCCAGCGCGGCGCGCTGCCACCATGGAACACGCGGGCGCAACACGATGCACGGCCCGCTCGTCCGTGCCGCCGGGTCCGCGAACAGTGCGCGCATCGCAGCGCGCTGCGCACGATAGGACGCAACGATGTCCGCCGCCCGCGGGTCGACCGCAAGCCGCTCGATCACGGCCAAGCGCTCAGTTTCGGACAACTCGCCGTCGACGAAGGCCGAGAACTCGCGCAGTTCCCGCTCGCTGTAGCCCGATGTCACTGTGGGGTCGAAATCATCGCTCATTGCCATCTCTCATGGCCTTGACTGACGCGAGCCGATGCAACGGGCCATCCGCAAGAAGCATGCGCATGTCCTCCCGTGCCCGCGAAAGCCGCGACATCACCGTGCCAATCGGCACGTTCAGCACTGACGACGCTTCCTGGTAACTCAGTTCCTCGACGCATATGAGGATCATCACTTCGCGCCGCTCGAAAGGAAGGCGGTATAGCGCGCGCTCGACGTCGCGCAGCGCAAGCGAGTCCACTTCGCCGCTCGGCGCTTCGAGTGTCCGCATTGGCTCGCTGTCGTCATCGACAGCGAGCTCGCGACGCCCGCGCAACTGGTCGATGTAAATGTGGCGCAGGATCGTCAGGAGCCAGGCAAGCAAGTTGCTGTTCGGGCGAAACGCGCGCGCACGCGTGAGCGCACGCTCGGCCGTGTCCTGTACAAGGTCATCCGCCCACGCAGGGTCACCCGTCAGCGCGCGTGCATAGCGGCGCAATCGGGGAAGCGACCCTACGACGTCGGCTTCGAAGCTCACACCAAGCCGGCACGTACATCGCCGCCGTTAGTCATCGCCATCACCGCTCGAGCTGCTCAATGCGTTCACGTCGCACGCCGACGAACAGTCGCCCGATAGTGCGAGCCCAAGTGTCATGAGTCTTGCCGACAGGATCTGCGTCGACTTCATGACTCTCCCCTCCGCATGCACGGACCATTCCAAGACTAGTTCACGCAGGCTAAAACGATCGGCGCGATCGCTTTATTCCGGGAATGAGCAGTCGTCGGAATGACGGGCGCTGCGCCGGGTCAGCGAACCCGCAGGCCTTTGCCGGTTCCGCGCACCATCCTTAGCGCTTGCCGACCGGCAGGTTCACGGCGTCCTTTATGCTGGCCGCGATCTGCGCGCCGGTCTTCGGGTCGGCAGTCGAGCGCGCGATCGAGACGCCGCCGGAAAGTATCGACAGGATCGCCCACGCTGTCTTGCGACGCGCGGCGAGTGTCCGGTCCTGCAAACCTTATGTGCTGGGCAGGGAGCACACGTTCACCGGCATGGACGAGACGCCGGTGGTTTTCGTCGAATGGAAAGTGCCGTCGTTCGCGTTTGCTGAACGCCGTGTCCAGGAAGGCTACTTCGCGGAAGCGACGCACATCATTCATGAGATGTCCGGCGGCCGGCAGCCGAAAGACAGGATCATGTGATGGCTCGGGTGATTGCGTCACCGCGATCAGTTCGCCATCGACAGTTCACCCATCATCGCCCACACGTGATAAATCGCGTCGCGTACGACCACCCAGACCTCATGCGACAGAAGCAAGTGCGTATCCATGGTGAATCCCCCCGCCGGGGCTGCATGCGATCGGCTGCATGCGGCCCCGGCTGTCGCCGTCGATGCCTACAGCTTCTCGAGCGTGGCCACCGACACATGCGGCCAGCTCAGTCCGTTGAAGTCGAGGATCACCTTTTGCGTGTATTGAAGCTGCAGCTTCGTCGAGCCGTCGGGCAGCCGCACCGTCTCGATCCAGAAGATCGCCTCGACCAGCGCCGCGTCCGCATTCGGCCCGCCCGCGGCACCCTGCAGGAACGCGATATTGGACGTGCCGCCGCCCGTGGCCGGCACCTTGCCCGATCGAGTCGAGATCAGCAGCGTCGTCGTGGCGATCACCTGCTTGCCCGAGATCCCGCTGTTCAGCACGACGTTCGGATTGTCGATCCACGCCTGCGTGACGTGCGGAATCTCCTTCGGCGGCGTACGGAACTCGCTCGGCGTGGCCAGGTTCATTTCCGGAAAATCGCCGGCCGGCAGCGGGTGGGACGGATTGCCGACCGGAAACGGCACGATGCTTTCAGGTGCGAACAGCGGCGGCCCGCTCAGTCGAAACGCGCCGCCCTGCATCACGATCGACGTACCGTGCGGAATCGTCGCGAGGCGGGCGACCGTCGCGGCGTTCGGCGGATTCTCGGTCGGCGGAACGTTGAGCCAGAGTCCGGGCTCGATATGGATGCCGGCAGGACGCCCGTCGACGATCACGTTGGCATCCGACACTTCCTGCGTATAGGTCATCCCGTGCAGATTGATATCGCCCTGCAGCAGGCCGCGATTCGGAATCGCGCCGTCAATCGCCTTGAACTCGATCGTCTCGATCGTTTCGTTCAGTTCCAGGAACCGGTCCTGCTGGCCGGTCGGCTTGCCGCCGCGCTGAATCGGGAAAGGCCGCCAGATCTGGTTGAATCCCGTTCCCTTCCACATCCCGATCAGATCCCGCAAAGGCCCGAACCGGTCGGCACCACGCAGGTCGGGAATCGTACCGGATACCGATGTCAATACGAACGCTGCCATGTCAGGCTCCTCGATGTGTCATTTGATTCGTCAACCTAACTATTCACGAACTTCCCCTCGTTCGCCCCACACCCCACCCAACGCTCACGACCGCCATGCACCAGCCGCAGTCGTTACGCGCATCCTTCGGCCAGCTCGGCGGCCGCCACCGGATTGCCGTGCCCGCGCCGCGCCCAGAACGCGCGTTGCGACCACCGCGACTCGGTGCCGTAACGCTGCGCGCGCTCAGCGAGATAGCGTCCGAACACGGCATTGGCGCGCGCGGCATACGCAATCGCGCCATCCGGCCGCCCTGCCAGCATGTCGACGACGGCCGGCGCGGCCGCGAGCCCGTCGCTGAGCGCGCCGGCAATCCCCGAAGACGTCAGCGGGTCCAATCCCATCAGTGCGTCGCCCACGGCGATCCATCCACCGCCCGAACTCCGCTCGATGCAGCCGCTGTGCGCGGCAAACACGTGAATCGCGGCGGGCGCTTGCCCGGGCGGCACATGCTTCGCGAGCAGGTGCGTGTCCTGCCACGCGCGCCGGTAGACGTCGGGATCGCGAAAGCGGCGGGCCGTGGCAATATCCCGATCGGTCATCAACGTGACGAGCGCTTGCCCGTCCGGCAAACCGACCGCGTACCACCAGCCGTCCTCGAACGACTCGACGAGCGAGAGCCCCGCGAGCTCGCGCGCATGCGATGCACGCGCAGCGAGCGCGACCATGCCATCAAAGCTTCGCCGGCGCACGCCGAACCACGCCGCCAGCGGCGAGCGGCGTCCGCCCGCGTCGACGAGCACGCGCGCATGCAACTCGCCGATCCCGCGCGCCTGTATCGCCCACCCGTCGCTCGTCGGCATGATCGCTTCCACGCCGGTGCACAAACGTACGGGGATGCCGCGCGCGCGTGCGGCGTCGCACAGTTGCGCATCGAACGCCGCCCGATCGAGATGCCAACCGTGCCCGGTCCCGCGGAACAGGAAATGGTCGACACGGGGCTGATCATCTCCCCAAAGCGACAAATTGCCGTGGTAGAACGCGTGTCCGGCGCGATCCAGCCTGTCGTCGACGCCCAAGCGACGCAGCAGGCCGGCCACGTCGGGCGTCGCCGACTCTCCGACCCGGAACGACTGCGTCGACGGGCGATCGAGCAACGCGACGCGGCACCCCGCCGCGTCGAGCGCGAGCGCCGTCGCGCAGCCGGCTGGGCCGGCTCCGACGATCAGCACGTCGTCGCGATCAGCTGTCATTCGACGCATGCTTCGACGGATAGAAAGGCCGCGGCAGGGTACGCTCGACCTCGACGAAGCGAGGCTCGCCGCCCGCGATGGGTTTCTCCATCACAAAACCGAGACGCGACCAGTACCGCACCATGTCGACGTTGTCGGGGAACGTCACATAATCGCCTGCCAGTTGATCGTAGTCGGTGCCGATCCACGGCACCTGCTTGCCGGAGCGCTCGCCGGGCGGCGGCGGTGCGACGCTCGCCTTCGCTGTCACCTGGTCGGCCGTCTGATCCCGATAGACGAACTCCGGACGCTGCGCCGGCCACCACCACAGCGTACGGTCGCCGATCGCCTGCGACGCGCACTCGTTGAAGTCGGCTTGCCACGGCAAGGCCATGTAGCGCGTGAGGTCGCCCGGCTCCATGCCCCGTTGCGGATCGTAGCCGAGACTCAGCGGCCCCTCGGTAACGAAGCGGCTGCGGATGCGGAACGGCTCGGCGTAGATCTCGGGCACGCGCGAGATCCAGGTCATCTCGATGCCCGGAGAGAACGCGCCGCCGACGCAGTTGTCGAGCACGCCGCGCGTCAGCGCGTCGGTCGGCAGCTCCTGCGGCGGCGTGTTGACGAAGTGCCCCTCCACCCATTGCTGCAGGAAGAAGTACTGCGTGTCGGTCAACCGCAGATAGCGGCTCGTGGCCGTGCCCGGCTTGAGGCAGTTGTCGCCGGCCAGAAACGGCATCATCGTCGCGCCGCGCGAATTCATCAGGTCGTTTTCCTGATACGGCGGCCGCAATACGTCCATGATGTAGCGCCGCAGCCCCTTGAACGCGTCGGCGCCGTCTCCGTCCGGCCCGAGCGCCCCGAGCTTGTCGAAGTCGAACCGGTGTGGCTTCGACGGAATCGCCGCGACCCATGGGTAAAGCATTGCGCGTTCGAGCAAGGGTTCGATCTCGGTCTGGAAATTGGGCCGGTAGCCGTGCTTGCCCGCTTGCCACATGCCGCCGTCGAGGATCTTCGGATAATGCCCGGACCGTACCATCGCATCGAATATCGTGTCGTAGAGCGTCACCAGATTCGGAATTTCCGGCGCGTACTTCGGCGGCGCGACGAGCACGTGTGCGCTGGCCGCATGGACGACTTTCCCATCGGCGAACTCGATCGTCGCACCGACCGGGCCATCGGACGTGTCATCCCACCAGCCGTCGTTGTTCGCGTAGTGCTCGAGTGACGGGTTCGGCTCCGTGGAGCCGGCAATGCCATGTCCGCCGAGCACCAGCAGCCGCCCATGGGCGTCGGTGCGCAACTCGCCGAGCGTCTCGATCGCATGCATCATCGGATAGAGCCGGCCCGGCGGGAAGTTCGTGCCCGTATACCCTTTCGGTGCGTGTTCCTGATTGAAATGGACGTTGGCAGCGTGTTTTCCGTGAATCTCGCGCGGCCCCGCATCGATCAGCAACTGGTGGCGATCGTGTGCGTCCGGGTTGCGCAACGGGTGCGTCGGCGCATAGCCGCCCTCGCCTTCGGCGGGACTGAACGCATACCAGCTGGGCTTCTTGTTCGCCAGATGGACGACCCAGCGGATCGACGTCACGTTCGCCGTGTCCAGCGTCACCTCCTCGGCGACGCCGTTCTCGACCCGGTAGACATGAAAGCGTGCGGCCTGCCGGCGAAGGCGGCCCTGCTCGTCGCGAAAATCCTGCTGCCGGAACGGCTGCCCGTCGGGATTGATCGGCAGCCCGCGATAACTTTCGGCCCCGATATAGAACGCTTCGGGTGCGTCGCCGACGCGTGCGACGCCAATCGGCGGATAGATCTTGTATTCGACCATGATGTTCCCCGTGGTTTTAGCTCGAGAGCGGCTGATCGGCAGCTTCGCTCAGCTCCACAATGTCGGTTCGCACGTCGTCCAGCACGGCCGTCAGGTCGGCGCGCTCCGCGCGATCCGTCACGCCGGATGCGGCCTGTAGCGCATGGGCCCGTTGTCGCTCCAGCATCGCCAGCGTGCAGCCCGGCCGGTACTGATAGGTCGGCGCCGCGTTCGGTCCGACCGAGCCGTTGCCGTTCGCGTGCATCGGCGTTGTCATCAGGCTCAGCGCGAGTTTCGGCATCACGTGGTGCATCAGCGGCAGCGCCAGCGCGAAGAACGGATCAGGCCCGTTCGGCGTGTCGGTGAAGCTCTTCTCCAGCGCGTCGAGCATGATGCTGTACGCGATGTCGAACGCCTCGGCAAGCTTGAGCGCGGTCTCGTTCGAATAGTCCTGCCGTCGGGGATTGGACGTGATCGGACGCGTCGCGGGAAAGTTGGCCACGTCGAGCGCCACCGCGCGGAATTTCCTGAAGTGCGACATCTCGTATGGCGTGCCGAGGATGGGGCCGTACGTTCCGTCGGTGCGTTGACCGTAGTGGTTGTAGGCTCCCCACGGGCTGTCGGTAATCATCGACTGCCCGTCGAGAATGCTGCCCTCGCCTTGCTGCTCGATCTGGGTGATCCCGTATTCCGCGGTCTTGATGTCGCTCACCCGCACCGCCTTGCCGCCGAACTTGCCCAGATAGATGTCGGTGCGCTGACGCATGTCGGGGGCCTGCTGGAACAGCGGCGGACCGTCGGGGTGGCGACTCAGGTAACGCTTCATGCCTTCTTTCAGCGCGTCGTACAGTTGAGCGATCGTGTCGTACTGATTGCCCTGCGCCGGCGCATGCGGCGGCGCGGGTGTCTCGATCGCGGCGAAGGTCTTCTCGAATACGTCGGGTGACGCCCTGTTCAGTCCGATGAACGGCATGCGGTCCGGGTTGGAATGGGGCAGAAAGCAGGGGTACTCGGGCACCGCGGTGCCCGTGAATTTCGGCGTTCCGCCAATCGCGACGAGCAGGTTGGCCGCCTGATTGAGGTGGAACATCTCCTCCACCACGACGGAGCGCAATGCCTGATAGGCGTCGCTGGCCGGATCGGCGATCGAGTAGAGCGCCGTCAGGTAAGGCGGAATCGTCGTGAACTCGACCTGGAGCGCCAGTTGCGCGGCCTCGTGCAGGCTCGCGCGGGGATCCGGTAGTGCGCCGTGTCCGATGGCTTCCCCATGCGCGGCGATGACCGCCCTGCCGACATCCGGCCCGCCGCTGAGGCGACTGAACAGGTTGCCGAATGGCTTCTTGGAATCAGCTGTGCTTGACATGTTTCCCCCGTGACCCGTCCGGATTAGGACGATTCGAATCGTCTGGCGATGCCGGGCACGACCGCCTGGCAGGGCCGGCCCGGATTGGCGCGAGAACCGGAAGCATTCGCTCCGCCGCCAATAAAGGCATTTTTCTTTACGAATCGAGCGATTTTTTGTTTTTAAAGGAAATGCCGATCCATAGGCCGCCCGCCCGAATGACAGGCGATATGGCGCCATAATTCATGGATGACCGGCGCTTCCCGTATTTGAAATCGAGCACAATTTTCCGGAAATGACCTTGTCTCCTTGCCTTATGCCGATTCACATTTCATAACAAATTAGACCACCGGGCGTTCAATGTCATCCTGATTTTTGTGACAGGCCACGGACACCAGCAGGCGCGCACGCGCACCCTGCAATGGCGCCAGAAAGCCAAGCACGAGGCTCTCGTCATCACGATTTATTTAAGCGTTTAAGACTGCGCCTGCCAGACCAATAAAGAATTTAATTCGCATGGATGTCAATTGAGATCACGCCTCCCACTCCGCTTCGATATAAAACGGAATTTTCATTCCGATTAAATTCGATCGATCGCGAATGTTTTTATCGGGAGTCGTTCGCAACTGCGGAATGGAACTCGCGCCCCGTCTTTACCATTCATTCATGGGTGGATCGTGTCGGGACAGCGTGTTCAGGAACGCGTCGTAGCCAGCCGGGCCGCCCACATTTTTCGCTGCGGCGCTCCCTGAAAGGCCCTCAGAACCGATACGTCGCACCAACCTGCGCGAATCGCCCGATGTACGCATAGAGCGATGAGTCGTAACCGGTCGGTCCCGCCATCCATACCGGATCGAACGGCGGCTTTCGATTGAAGATGTTGTCGACTCCCGCGTACAGCGTCCAATGCTTGAATCCCGTATAGCCGATCATCAGATTGAACTGGCTGTACGACGCAACGCCATCCGCCATGCCTGGGTACGTGCCTGGCGCAAGAATCGCCTGCGCGTACGGGCCGACATAGAGCCAGCTCAGGGTCGCGTTCCACCGGTGATAGTTCCAGCTCAGATCGGTGTTCCCCTTCCAGCGCGGAGAACTGCCGCCGAACGGCTGGTGGAGCGCAGCGTTGTTGCCGGCGAAATCCCTTTCTACCCCGCCGACCGGCATCTTGAAATGCCACACATAGGCCCAATCGCCTGACAACGTAAAGGTCCCGATTTTCGTCGCGACCGTCTGGCGGAACGTGGCCTCGAAGCCGTCCGTGTCCAGCGACGACAGATTACGATAGGGCAGCGTGACATACGCGATGCTGCCGTTGGCGTTACGGACCACCTGCGACGGATCATTCTGATTGACCACGACCTGCACATCGTCCGTGCCGATCACATTGTCGATGTGAATCTTGTACCAGTCGAAACCGATATCGGTCGTACGCGTCGGCGACAACTCGAATCCGATGTTGTAGTTCTTCGTGCGCTCGGGCTGCAAACCACGATTGCCCGCGCGAATTTCTTCGACAATGTTGTACGAACGCGGATTGTTCGGATCTCGCGCATCCACCACACCCTGCGAGCCGAAGGTCCGCGACGACGTATTCTCGATCAGCGTCGGCGCACGGAAGCCGCGATTGTACGAGCCATACAACGTGAATTCCCGCACCGGCTGAAAGCGCAGCGCGAACCGCGGAGAAAACGCGCCGCCGAAGTCGCTGTAATGATCGTAGCGGCCCGACTGGCTGAACGTCAGGGTCTTCAGAAGCGGGATGTCTATCTGATAGTAGACCGCCGCGACATTGCGCTCACCATCGACGGACTGGATTGACGGCGACGTCAACTGGCCGCTCGCCCACCCCGCACCCGTGCCGATATACTGGCTCTGATGCATGAACTGGGCTCCAAGCCCCAGGCCCACGTTGCCCGTTGGGAGCCTGAACAGGTTCGGGCTCGCTAGCGTCGCATCCAGCACATCGAGCTTCGTAATCGCCTGATTCGACGTGCTCTGATAAAGACCGTCAAGTCCGTTCGGCGTCGCGGACGGTTTGGAGAAATCGAATGTGCCGTTCTGGATGATGTTCGTCAGCGCGCTGGCGCTCATCAGGTTCGAATAGTGTTGCGAGACTGTATCCTGCGAATGCGCGTACGACGCACTCCAGTCCCAGTCGCCCGCCGACGGCACCGAGAACGTCCCCTTCACGCCGGTCGCGGCGCGCCAGTAATTCGAACTGACATGCACGGACTGCGAGGCCGGAAACGCATAGCGCAACTGCGTCGGCACACCGAACGGATTGTACGGATTGCTGGCCGGCACGACATTCGAAATCAGCGACACGCTACCCGTCGCCGGATCGTACGTCTGCGTACTGGTCGTCAGGCGGCCGACGCCCCGGTTCGCGACCGTCGTGTTGTTGCTCTCCCATAGATCGGCGAACGCCTGCATCGCATCGTCGATCCTGAACTCGCCATGTAGCTTCGCGCTCAGACGCTCGGTCCACGGAGAGATCGACGACGCACCTGCCGTGTTGCGTTGGCAGATCGTGCCTCCTGCACCGAACGACTGCGAATTCGAGTTGCCGGGTACGACATTGCCCCCATACGCACATGGATCGAGCGGCACGTTGCCGTTCGCCCGCGCCCAGTACGCGGTCGACTGGTTCGACAGGCCACCCGGGTAGTTCGAGAAATTCTGGTTCTCCGTCATGTTCCGGTCGGAAGCGAGCACGCCGTTGTTCTTGTAGTAACTGAGCGCGGCCGTCACGTTGAAACGATTGGCGTTGAGGTCACCGAAGCCCCCCAGGATCCCGAACCGGGTCGTGCCCGCGCCGCCGCCGCCATTCGTCGCGCCACCATAGCTGCCGGAGAGTTCGAGACCTTGATAGTTCTTCTTCGTGATGATGTTCACGACACCGGCGATCGCGTCGGAGCCGTACTGCGACACCGCGCCCGTCTTGACGATTTCGATCCGGTCAATGACGTTGAGCGGTAGCGTGTTCAGATCGAAGAACTGGTCCGTGCCGTTGGCCGCGTACGCATACGGCGCGACGCGTTGGCCATCGACGAGCACGAGCGTGTATTTTTCGCTCAGCCCGCGCAGTGCAATCCCGGCTCCGCCGACCGCGAAGTTGGCCGTCGACGCCGAGCCTTCGCCCCAACTACTCGATGAATTGGCCGTCACGCTGCGCAAATAGTCGCTGACAGTCGTATAGCCGCTGTTCTCGATATCCTTCGCGGTGATCGTCTGGACCTGGTTGAAGCCGACCTTGTCCGCGCTGCGGATCAACGACCCCGTCACTTCAAAACGCTTGATCGTCACGGCGTCGTGTTCTCCCGACGCCGGCAAGGCCGGCGCCGCAGGCGCAGCCACCGCCGCTGCGTCGGACGCCGGTTGGCTCTGCGCCCATACCGGCACCCACGGTACAGCAATGGATGCCCAGACCACCCGTGCGGCGGTCACCATCACCACGCTTCGCTTCATCGTTTCCTTTCCCGCGTTCGTTCGTCAGCAACACTGACGCGTATTTTTTAACAAGACATTTATTTAGATATACGAATGTTTAAACCGAATGCAACGCGTGTCCGGCAACCGCCCGGACACCTGTCTGCCATGGATCCGAGCAAGTTCGCGCGATAACCCGTGATCGATGCGTATCCGACAGCCGGTCAGTCGACGGCCACGGCGACCGACTCCCGCGAAAGGACGTGGTACAGCGCGCTGGCGGCGACGAGGATGGCCGCGAGCGCCAGCATCAGCGTCTGGTAGCCATGCCGAAAATCGTCGACGTGCCGCATCAGGAAGATCGCAAACGCAATGCCGCTCGCGCCGCCCACGTTGTGCACCGTCCACGACGTACCCATCGCCACGGCCGCTTTTTCGCGGGGCAGCGCGCCCAGCGCCACCAGCGTCGAGGGCCCGAGTATCGCCCCCCAGCCGATGCCGAAAAGCAGCAGAGGAACGATGAACCAGCCGGCATCGAGCTGGCCTGCGGCGACCGACAGCAGAATCGACGCGACGACGAACAGCGACAGGCCGGTCACGATCACCCGCGACGGGCCGAGCCGTTCGGTCCGGCCACCGATCCAGGACGACGTGATGGAGAACGTGATGGTCGCCGGCAGCAGAAACAGGCCGATGGTGATGTCGCTCTTATGGAGCTCGGTCGAAAAGAAGATCGGCAGCGTGAGCAGCACGATGCAGTAGAAGAACGCGAGAAAGAAAGTCGCGAGCAGCGCGGACAGGAACCTCCGTTCGCGGAAGAAGTGAAATTCGACGATCGGATCGCGCGTGCGCAGTTCGTGCCGGACGAACAGCACCAGCGCGACGATCGACACCGGCAGCAGCGAGAGATGGAGCCGGTTCCCGTCGACGGACAGATAGCTGACGAGCGTGGTCAGGCCGACGACCAGCAACAGGCATCCCGTCACGTCGATGCGCTTGCGTGCCTGTGCCTTGAATTCCGGGATCGCCCACGCACAGAGCACCAGGCTGATCGTGATGAACGGAATGTTGATCAGGAACGCATCGTGCCAATCGAGCGCGCCGGCGAACAGGCCGCCGATGATCGGGCCGAGCGCCAGCCCGACGCCGTTGGCGCCGAACAGGATCCCGAGCGCCTTGCCCTGTTCCTTCTCGTCGAACGTATAGCTGACGATCGCGCCCGACACGGTGTACAGGATCGCGCAGCCGATGCCCTGCAAGAAGCGGAACGCCACCAGCAGCCAGAACTGATGCGCGAGGCCCGCGAACAACGAGGCCGCGCCGAAGATCGCGAGGCCGATCATCAGCAGTTTCTTGCGGCCGAGGTTGTCTGCGAGCGTGGCAACCGGCACCATGAACGCGGACAGTGCGACCATGAAGATCGAGGTGATCCATTGCGTCGTCTGGATCGGGATCGAGAAATCCCGGCCGATCGCCGGAAGAATCGTGTTGACGACCGTGAGATCGATACATCCCAGGAAGCTCGCGATACAGATGCCGGTCAGCCCGACGTATTTCCGAACCTTGTCCGATGAATTAGTCATGCACGAGCGCCTCGATTTCCTCGTCGGCATGCGACCGGGATTTTTTCTTGAACTTGACGGCCAGCCAGTTGGCGCGGCCATCGCTCCCGTTCTGCACGAAAATCTCGCGGGTCTTGCTCATCGCGGCGGTCATCTGCTTCGGGTAAATGATGAAATCGATGCCGTCCCGCGCCCACATCGGCATGATGATCGGGCATTCCTCGAGAATGTAGAAAAGCGAGCGATAGAACGCGTCCTCGTGCTCGCGGGTGCCGTGCACGAGCCCGTTTCGTTCGGCGAACACGCCGATCGTGTCGTTGATCGCGTGGCGGTATTCGTGATTCGAGTAGTACTCGTTCGTGATCAGATGGTAGTACTGCGAGTAGTCGTCGCGACGCAGCAGGTCGTCCCATCGCAGGATCTCGCGCCGCATCGACAGTTTCGCGAGGGTGTCCGTGTGGTCCCGGAGCCACGCGTCGCCGCGCTCGCGGCTTATCTGATAGTTGCTGTGCGCGGAGCCCGTCGCATAGTTGTGACGCTGCAACGTATCGGCCACGCCGATCACGCATTGCCCGAACCCGGCCACGTTGATCTTGTCGACCGTTGCCGCCAGTTTCTCGCCTTCGTGATATTCCTTGCCAACGCTGATCAGCAGCAGTGCCGTCTTGCCGACATACTCGTGCGCCTGAAATTTTCCTTGTGCCTGCAATGAAACCTTGTACATGGTCAGCTCCAGTAGACTAAGGGTTCGGTTACGGACTTGACGCCGACAAAGGCACTCAACGTGACTCGGTCGCTGCCCCGGACAGGGCGAACCGCGTGAATGAAACGCGGATTCAGCAGGATCAGGTCGCCCACGTCCGGCTTGATCACCAGGTCGGGGGCGCCGACATGCTCGCGGCTGATCCCGTAGTGGCGGTCACCTTTCAGCGCTTCGTATTCACGCAGGTCGGGTGCGACGTGCCAGAGTTCCAGCTCGCCGCCGTGCGGCGGCACCTGGAGATAGATGTTGGCCGACAGTTGATACTGCAACGTCCACGCCGTGCCTTTCGGCAGGGTCCACTCCAGGTTGTCGATGTGCGGCTCGAGGTCCACCCCGGGCGTCAGGTAGCGGCAAACCCCGACGAAGCACTTGCTACCGTCGACGCTCAGCAGCCTGGCCCCTTCGGGCCATGCGTCGTCGAGCAGGGTTCGGAACCGGTCGACCGGCGACGCCAGCTCGCCGAACAGCGCGCGAACGCGCTCGATATTCGCGCGCGCATGCCGGTGGTAGGCCTGCCGAACCTCTTCGGATCGCACCTCGGCGTAGGCGATGCCGAGCCGGGTGAATTCGGTCGCATGGCCGAGCGCGCCTCGCTCAGGATGCGAGAACAGCTGCTCCTCCGCGCGCTGGATGACCGCCGGCGGCGTGAACGCACGAATGCGTATCGCGAGCGCATCGCCGCTGCACAAATCCAGAATGTGATTGGCGCGCAACGACGTTTCGTCGACGTCGATCACTGCAGGGTCAACCTCTGATCGTCGGTTCATGGCGTGGAGAGATGAACGAGTGAAGGAGCCGCGCGCATCAGAGCAGGTAGCGGGCGCGCAGGTAATAGAAGCCGCCGTTGATGCCGATCGGCGACGACACGATGTCGTACTGCGTGCCCAGGAACTGGTTCTCGGCCGGCAGCTTGCTCGGATACACGTTGAAGAGGTTGTTCGCGCCAACCGCGAGTTCGAACTTGCGCGTCACCGCATAGCGCAGCTCGACGTCGGTCACATATCTCGCCGCGTTCGTGAAATGCGCGAAACGCGTCGTCGAAAAGGCATTCGGGCCACTCCAGTAGCTCTCTTCGCCGGAGGTCGTGCCGTAACGCGTTTCATGCAGGCTGAACGCCCATTTATCGAGGCGCCACGTGCCACCAATGATGATCTTGTTCTTCGGCGTCGACGACGTGATGTAGCCGACCTGCTGCGCGTTCAGCAGCGTGTTGCCGTTCGTGTCGCGGCCCACGCTTGTCACGCTCGTCGTGTTGAAGTTGATGCCGAGATCCCAATCGACGGTGCCCCACTTCGCGAAGTTGCTGCGATAGGTGGCCACGATGTCGAGGCCGCGCGTGCGCGTATCCACGCCGTTCGTGAAATAGTTCGCCGTCACGGACGAGAGGCCCGCCGGCAACGTGATGCCGGCCTGCGTCAGCGCATCGATCGCGGGCTGTCCGCTGTAGGTGCCGCCTTGTACGATCCGGTCGCGGACGTTGATCTGGTATGCGTCGATCGTCACATTCAGGTTGGGCAGCGGGTTGAGCACCAGCCCGATATTGAAGTTGGTCGACTTCTCGGGCTTGAGCGGCGTCGCGCCGAGGTTGCGGGCGGCGGGCGAGTTCGGGGCCAGTTGCCCGTAGGCGGAGAACGGCGAAATGTTCAGGTTCGTGAAGTACTGCTGAGCGAGTGACGGCGCGCGAAAACCGGTGCCGACGCTGCCGCGCACCGCGATGCTTGGTGTGATGTCATAGCGCGTCGAGATTTTTCCGTTGGTGGTGCCGCCGACGTCGTTGTAATGCTCGAAGCGCCCCGCGAGATCCACCTGCCAGTTCGGCGCGAGCCTGGTCGCAAGATCGACGTAGGTGCCGATCACCTCGCGCGATTTCGACAGCGCGCTGAGTGGCGACAGGCCGGGCAGCGCCTGGCTGCCCGCGCCGTAGGTCGACGCGGCATCGCCCGCGCCGATCGCATAGCTTTCGTGGCGATGCTCGACGCCGACCGAGACGTTCAGCGGCGCGGGCAGCAGAGGCAGCCTGAATGCGCGCGACAGGTCGAGGTTGTTGGTCCACTGCGTGTTCGTGAACGTCGACAGGCGGAAGCTGGTCGGCGTCGATCCCGTCGCCGCGAACAGGCTCGTATTTGCCGAATTGACCATGCCGATGCCGGCGTTGTCACTGCCGTACGTCGAACTGATATCCCAGGCCCACCCGAGCAGCCGGTCGCCTTTCACGCCCGCCGTCAGCGAATAGTCGTTCTCGTTGAGCGTCTCCTGCGGGGTGAAGCCGTGCGGGTAGATGGCCGGCAGCACCGACGGCAATCGGTAGTTCTGGTAGCTGCTGCCGTAGCGGTGCGCATACGTGCCGAAGCCGTACAGCTTCACGCCGCCTTCGAGCTGGTAGCCCGCATTGAATGCGACCGATTCCCGCGTGCCGGCCGGCGACCCGAGAATCAGGTTGTCGTTCTGGCCGGTTCGCGGATCGGCTGCGGTGCGCACCGTATGATTCTGCCGGTTGTATTCGGCGCTCAGGTTGAGATAGCCCGCATCGCCGAGCGGCAGCCCGAGGTTGGCCGCATTGTTCTGCGCGAGGCCGTCGCCTTGATAAGTCTGGCCGGTCGTGTTCGACAGCTCGCCGCCCTGGTCGTCCGACTTGAGGATGATATTGATCACGCCGGCGATCGCGTCCGAGCCGTATTGAGCAGATGCGCCATCGCGGAGAATCTCGATATGGTCGATCGCCGTGACCGGGATCAGGTCCACATCGACACCGGTCGAGCCTTGCTGCGGCCCGCGGTTCAGCGAGATGTTCGCGGTCGAATGGCGGCGCTTGCCGTTCACGAGCACGAGCACGTGGTCCGGGCTCAGCCCGTGCAGCGTCAGCGCGCTGGTCAGGTTGCCCGCGTCGCCGCGCATCGCCTGGCGCGCGATCGATGGCGAGAGCTGGACGAGCGCGTCGCGCAGATTGCTCTGCCCGGTGCGCCGCAGCATGTCGCCGCCGATCACGTCCACCGGGTCCGCGGCATCGCGCACCTTCCTCGCCTTTTCACGCGTGCCGGTGACGACGACGACGTCCTGAACAGTCACGCCGCCGTCCTGAACATCGCCGGCGAGCGTCGAGCCTGGCGCGGTGCTCTGCGCCCACGCGGCGCCGCTAGCCGTGAACCAGCAGGCGGCCAGCGCCAGCGAGCGGCCACGAGGATACGTCACGCGCGCATTGTCGTTTTTCGGAAAATCCACTGCAAAGCCCTCATTTCAGCGAGCCGCGAGGTGCCGTTCGATTCCCGCGTCGCGCTTCTCGTTTGTGTTGATATCGGTGTGTTGCGAATCATCCTCCGATCGCAAAGGCTTGTTAAATAATGAATGTGGATTTTCATATGTCGCTTTAACCGATTGCCGTCGACATTGCACGCAATTCCGCAATCGAGCAGTGAATGGCGTAATTGCGTGGCGGAAGGCGACAGAGTCGGTTCGATTACCGGCTATCAGCGATATGCGATTTGAATAATGGAATGGCGCACGCGCATCGCCGGAAAATGTCGATGTCAATCAACAAGCAGCGCAGCTTCGGGATCGATGTCATTTATCTTTGCAGTACAAATCAATCTGCAGATAGCGGCAGCGCGCTCGACCAACAGGTTGTCGATCTCCAGCCGCCTGTCGTCACGGTGGCGCGTGAGCGCTTCCCACAGGTTCAGCGCATAGAGCCAGATGCCGCCTGGGTTCGATAGCGTGGTTCGGAATGCCTTCGCGTGGCCGTCTCTTTGGTGCTTCTGGTGTCACTGCGTAGAGGGCATCTTGCCGGCCATGCGCCAAGGTTGCGACCATCGCCAGATACTGTGCAATCAAACAGTTTTCCCGAATGCAATGCGCCTGCCCCAATAAAACTGTACGATCAAACGGTTTTCATCATCAGCGTGCCGCGTGACACGAAAACTCGCCGATCACACAGTTTTCGCTTGATTTTCGCGCCACAGATGCAATACTGTTTGATCGTACAGTTTTCCATCCTGCCGCCGTGGCGGGCGAAGCGTCCGCGCCATGACCCTCTGGCGCGCTGCTGGCGTCCCTGCGGCTGGAGTTTCCCGACATGCGTTACCCGATCGAACAAGCGTCGGACATCGGCGGCGTGATCCGCGCCGCCCGCAAGATCCAGAACCTGCGTCAGGACGATGCGGCCGGCAGCGTCGGCGTCAGCGAATCGTTCATGGTGAAAGCCGAACGGGGCGCGGACACCGTCCAGTGGGGCAAGCTGTTCCAGATCCTGCAGGGGCTCGGCGTGCGCGTCGTGTTCGACATCCCCGACGCGAGCGACGAACTGCTCCAGCGCCAGTCGGCCCGGGCGAACCATCGCGCAAGCGTCCGCGAACGACGGGCCGCCGAGCGCCTGCTGCTGCGCGTCGATGCGGCTCACGCGCTGGACGAAAGCGACGACCACCCGCGCGCCACGCCGCTCGCCGACGAGCGCGTGCTGAAGGCCGCCCGGCTGCTGGTCGCCGATGCCGACGCGTCCGGATCCGCCACCAACGCCCGGCACGCAGGCACCGAACACCCGCCGCATCGGCCGGACGCGCCCACCGCAGCGCGTGCGCTGGAAATCGCGCGTCGCATCCTGATCGACCCGGAAACCGCGCGCCCGGCAAGCCAGCACGGCACGGAGACGCCGCATGACTGAGCGTGCCCTCATCGCGTCGATCGACGGCCAGCAGATCGGCACGCTGCACGAGGACCGCAACCTGTGGGCGTTCGAGTACGCGCCGTCATGGCTCGACGCGCCGTCCCGTTTCGCGCTGAGCCCTCACCTGCCCCTTCAGGCGGACCTCCTGCGCGATGGCGCAACCACGCGTCCGGTCCAGTGGTATTTCGACAACCTGTTGCCCGAGGAGACGGTCCGCGCGCTGCTCGCGAGCGACGCGGGGCTGCCCGACATCAGCGATGCATTCGCGCTGCTCGCGCACTACGGCCGTGAGTCGGCCGGCTCGGTCACGCTGCGCACGCCCGACGATCACGCGGACGCCGACACGCGGCTGCGGCCGCTCGACGACGCCGAACTCGACGCGCGCATCCGCAATCTGCCGACCGTCCCCCTTACGCACGACGCGCCGAAGAAGATGTCGCTCGCGGGTGCGCAGCACAAGCTTCCGGTCGTGCTGCGCGACGGGCGGCTGTTCGAGCCGAGCGGCCAGGCGATCTCGACGCACATCCTGAAGCCGAATCATCCGCACGCGCACGACTATCCGCACTCCGTCGTCAACGAGTGGTTCGTGATGACGCTCGCGCGCCGCGTCGGCCTCGACGTGCCGGACGTCGAACGGCGCTACGTGCCGGCGCCCGTCTACGTGATCCGCCGCTTCGATCGCGAGGTCACGGCCGACGGCGTCGAGCGGCGGCATGCGATCGACGGCTGCCAGGTGCTCAACCTCGCCGCGATGATGAAATACACGGGCTGGTCGCTCGACGCCCTCGCGGCGCTCGCGAACGCGTGCCGCGCACCGGCGCCGGCGCGGCTGCGGATCTTCCGGTGGCTCGTATTCTGCATCGTGGTCGGCAACGGCGATTCGCATCTGAAGAACCTGAGCTTTCTCGTCGGCGACAGCGGGATGACGCTGGCGCCGCACTACGACCTGCTGTGCGACGGCGTATACGAAACCGCAACCTACAGCGCGAAGAGCCGCTGGCCCGATCTCGCGGAGTTCACGCGGCCGGTCGCCGGCGTGCGGCGCTATGCGGAATTCACGCGCGACGTGCTCGCGGCAGCCGGCGCAGCGCTCGGGCTCGCGCGCGGCACTGCAATGCGTCACGTCGACGAGTTGCTCCAGCGCATTCCGGCGGAAGCGGACAAGTTGCTGCTCGACGTCGCGCGCGACAACGACGCGATGATCGCGAGCCGCCCCGAACTGACCGCGACGCTCGGCGGCGAAATGCATCTGCTGAGGGCGATCCGCCATATCGTGATTCACGAGATGGTGGCGCGCTTGCGCAGCCGCTGATCACCTCGATAACAACACGGCAACACGGCCGATCCCGGCAGAAGCGCGCTGCCAACCAACATGAACGAATCCACCCGAACCGCCCTCGCCGACCGACTCATCGCGATGCTCGACGGCACGCGTGGCCATCCGCGCTTCGACGATGCGCCGCCCGACCTGTCCGGCCTCGATGCGCATCTGCTCGGCAAGGTCTGGCCGGCGCTGCGTCGAGCCGACCATCTGCCGGACTACGCCGACCCGCGCCGCGAATGCGCGCGTTGGCTGCACGAGCAGATCGACACACTCGACCTCGTGCCACTGCTCGACGAACCGGCAAGCATCGAACTGTGCCGCGACATTGCGGCAGGCGACTGGAAACGCGCGTTGCGGGAACTGCCGTACCTGTCGCTGCAGCCGTCCCGCGCCGTGCAGGATCAGCTGGACCGCATCCTGCGCGACACGCCCGAAGGCGGGTGGCGCAGTTCGATGTCGTACGGGGTGTTTGCGCTGGAATACTTTGCCGGCCGCCGCGGCCGGACCGCGCTGCGCGACCAGGTCGCCGAATCCCACGAGGATTCGCCGTTTCGCGCGCGGGAATGCGACGCCCTCGAGGAACTGGGGCCCGCCGCGCTGCTCGCGCTCGCGGCGACTAACGACGGCTATTTTGCGCCGAAGCGTCTGTGGTTCGATCTCGACGATCCGGCCGTCACGCTCGCGGACGAAATCGCCTATGTCGAATTCGCACGCGAGACGCTGACCGGGGCCGCGCGAATCGTCGCCGATCTCCACGGCGGACGCATGCCGTACGCGGCCGACCGCGCATTTACGACCGACGATGCGCAGGTCGTCGCGCGCGCCGCGCGCGTGGCCGCATATCGCGACGAGCCGTGGTTCCGGCCGCTGATCGGGCCGCTGTTGACCGGCGTTTGCGTCGCGCCGACCGCCGCGAAAACCGCGCCGTCGCAGTCGCTCGCGATCGCGGTCGGGCATGCGATCGAGACGATTCCAACGCCGGAGAGCGTCCGTGCGTTGCGCGATGCGCTGGCGGTGGTCCGTCACGCGGGTGTGCAGAAGAAGCTCGCGCGCAACCTGAAGCCTGCCGAACGGGCGCTCGGCGAACGACCGCGCACGGCCCTGCGCATGACGCTCGACGCGAAGCCGGACAAGAAGCAGCTGGCGATGCTCGCCACGTGCATGGAAGCGGGTTTCTGGCAGACGATGACGCTCGACGTCGCCGAATGGCGGCAGCGCCTCGTGGATGCGCCGGCCGGCGCCGCGTTCTCGACTCGCATGATCTGGAACGCACACGCGCGAGACGGCGCGATCGTTTCGTTCATGCCCGATGCGACAAAGGACGGCATCGTCCTGCACGACGCGGCCGGCGCCCCGTGCGAGATCGACGCGCACGGCACCGTGCGCCTGTGGCATCCGCTGCTGGCCGACGCCGCCGAGCGGCTTGCGTGGCAGCGCGCCGTCGTCGAACGCCGGATCCGGCAGCACGTCAGGCAAGCATTCCGCGAGTTCTACGTGCCCGCGCCTGCGGATCAGCCGGCCAGCGACACCGCGATGTTCGACGGGCATGTGCTGGCGGTGCGTCCGCTGCTCGGTCTTGCGCGGCGGGAGGGCTGGGCGATCCGCTCTTACGACGACGGCCTCGTGCGCGAATTCGGCGACGTGCGGGCGACGTTCGGCATTGCCGCGCGACTCTATCCAGGCGCGGACGGTTACGGCACGTCAGGCGCGATCGGCTTCGAACGCAGGGACGAGCGACGCTGGATACCCGTGCCGATCACGCAACTGGATCCCGTCGTCTTCTCGGAGATCGCGCGTGCGGCAGACCTGCTCGTGAGTGTCGCCGGCTTTGCGCTGGGTGACGATGCGAGCGACGCGCCGTTGGCAGCGGCCGAGCGTGATCGCTGGTATGCCGAGCGGCAGGCGCGCGACGATCGCCTGTATCGGCTGTCGGCGCTGCCGCTCGGCGTGATGGCGCAGCATCGCCGGCATACGCTGTCGCTCGTGTTGGCCGACCGGATCGCGCAAGGTGCTGTCGCGATCGACGAACGCCACGTGCGGGTCGGTGAGTTCTCCGTGCACTGTGCGACGGGCCGCGTGACGCGCGGCGGCGAACCTGTCGACATGGCGCTGGAGCCGGCGGCGTCACTGCCGCGGTCGGGCCTGTGGGTGCCTTACGACGAGGCGCTGCTGCAGCGGATCGTCGATGTCGTGGCGAGCTTGCTGAAGTGAATCGGCTGGAGCGTATTGGTTATTTCACTAAAGCCGGGCACGGCTGAAATATCCGAAGCCGCCGTTCGCGTCACCGCCAGCGCGCCATTCGCACCGAACGTATCGCACCTGAAACGTTTCTTACGTTTTCCAGACGCCGCACTGACATTGCAGCGACAAATATGCCAACAAATCAATAGCTTGATACGGATGGCATGCATGTAGCTTACATCCGCCGTACAGGTCGGGAAGCTTGTCGTGCGAGTGTCATCACGCCGTAATCGTCGCCCGCCAGGAGACAGCCGCTTCGCTTTCGCGACGACCGCACTGGCCTGTGCAGGAGACCCGTCGTCATTGCCCCGGGATATGCCCGGTGAACATCGGCATGCATCACACATCTGCAATGCCACCGACGTCATGGTCGTTTGTGCAACGTATTCGACACGCTACGCCGCGTCACGAGGAAATCATGACACCTCGCAGAACCCACCCGCTCCGGCTCGCGTGGCGCACGCTGCTGCCCTGCGCCTGCGCGGGACTGCTCGTCGTCGCCGCACTCGACTCGCCGGCCGCGTTCGGCGCCGGCAAGCGCCCCAGCGGCCATCCCCTGCCAGCGCCCGAGGCCCGGGTTCCGGCCAGGCCGCCGACGATGCCGACCGGCCCGCATCCGGGTGAAGCGATGCGCAAGCAGGCCTTCACGCCGAAAAAACTCTAGGCACCGCATCGCCGCGTTACCCGCGGGAAACATCCCGTCATCCGATACCCGATGCGTGAGGTCCGTCATGAGCGCAATACGATCATTATTTCGTTTTCCGAATTTTCTGATGCGCGACATCGTCGCCGCAATACTCTGCGTGCTGGCCATTCCCGGCCACGCGGTGCCGGTCGACGCCCAGATCGATCTCAAGGTGCTGATTCTCACGAGCCAGCAGGCCGGCAACGGTCCGGAACTGCAGATGGCGCAAACGGCGCTCGACCGGATCGGCGTGCCATATGCGGTCTACCGCTACGACACCACCAATCCGACCTTGCCGCCGCTCGAAACCGGCAATCACGCGTTATACGAAGGCATCATCCTGCCCGTCAGCGACTACCGCTACATGAACCCGTTCGCCGGCGGCGCGCTCGCGCAGACGCTCGCGCGCTACCAGTTCAAGTACAACGTGCGGCTCGCGAGCCTGTACACGTGGCCAGGCGACTCGGCCTGTCTGCAGTATGCCGGCTACCGCGACACGACCGCTTCGCCGCTGCCGTCGACACTGACGACATCGGGCGCGGCGCTGTTCCCGTACCTGAACGCCGGTACGAGCGCGAGCAATCCGCTGACGGTGCAGAGCGCGTGGACCTATTTCGCGTCGCCGGCGAGCCCGCTGCCGGCCGGCACGACCGTCACGCCGGTGCTGCAGGCGAAAGGCACGAACAACGTCACGTATCCGGTCGCCGCAACGTGCCTGTTCGCGAACGCGACGCCGCTCGCGGGCGACAGCACGTCGCGGGAAATCCTGTCGCTGATGTTCGACCACAACCCGTTCCTGGTCCATTCGATGACGCTGTCGTACGGGATCGTGAACTGGCTCACACGCGGGCTGTTCCTCGGCAGTCGGCACGTGTACCTCGATCCGCAAGTCGACGATGTCGGCATTCCGGACGAGCTCTTTCCGTATGCGCAGTCCGACCTCACCGGCCTCTGGTACGACGTCCGCAGCGGCGCGACAACGGGCACGAATCCGCCGGGACAATGCCCGCTCGGCAATCCGCCGGGATCAGTTGCGTCGTATACGGGCACCACGTCGTGCGAGTACCGCATCACCGGCGCCGATCTCGACAACGTCGTCAAGTGGCAGTCGAACCTCAATGGCAAGACCGCCAACGCAGCGGCGCTGAAGCTTTCGTTCGCGTTCAACGGCGCCGGATACGGCACCGCGTATGGCGGCCTCGGCGACTATCCGGGTGTCGGCAACGATACGCTGACGACCGAGGTCCGCTCGAACCAGGGCCGCTTCAAGTGGATCAGCCACACCTACGATCACCTGCTGCTGGATCCGCCGTTCACGACGACGGCTGCGCAGGTCGCTGCCGCAATGCAGAACAACCATAACGTCGCACGGCGCTTCGGGTTTTCGGCGTACACGACGCAAGCGCTCGTCACGCCGGAGATTTCCGGGCTCTACAACGCGACGACGCTCGGCGCGCTCGCATCGTTCGGCACGCGGGTGCTCGTGTCGGATTCGTCGAAGCCCACGCCGCCGGTCGGTACGTCCGGCTGTCCGGCAAACGACAATGGCGCGCCGTGGCCGCTGCCAGCGTTCAATGCAGGCAAGTACAACTGCGTGAACCAGGCGATCTTCGAAGTGCCGCGTTATGCGACTGCGCTGTTCTACAACGTGTCTCAGCCGCAGGAATGGGTCGACGAATACAACTACTTCTACGGCGCGAACGGCATCGATCCGACGAAGTGGGGCTACGACCTGACCTATCCGCAGGTGCTGGACAAGGTGTCGGATACGCTCGTGAGCTAAGTGTTCACGAGAAACTGGTTTGAAAAGCGGAGCCGTAGCCGCGTAGCAGCTCCGCGAGTTCAGCGTCGATGGTTTCCTTGGTCCAGGTGACGAAGCGACGCCATCGGTACTTCAATTGCCGCCA
>NZ_JAAGPL010000519.1:0-1034 GCF_017104785.1 Burkholderia sp. Ac-20353
AGCGGATTGTCCACGCCCGCATAGCCCGAGGCCATGCTGCGCTTCATCACGATCGACGTCTTCGCCTTCCACACCTCCAGCACCGGCATGCCGGCAATGGGGCTGGTCGGGTCGTCCTGCGCCGCCGGGTTCACGATGTCGTTCGCGCCGATCACCATCGACACGTCCGCCTCGGGGAAATCCGCGTTGATCTCGTCCATCTCCAGCACGATGTCGTAAGGCACCTTCGCTTCGGCGAGCAGCACGTTCATGTGGCCCGGCATGCGGCCAGCCACCGGATGGATCGCGAAGCGCACGTCGACGCCCTTCTCGCGCAGCACCTTGGTCAGTTCACGCACCGTATGCTGCGCTTGCGCCACGGCCATCCCGTAGCCGGGCACGATGATCACGCTCTTGGCCTCGCGCAGCATCTCGGCCGTTTCGATCGCGCTCACCGCCACCACTTCGCCGGCCGGCTGCGCGCCGCCGCCCGCCGGCGCGGACACACCGCCGCCGGTACCGAAGCCGCCGGCAATCACGCTGATGAAGTTGCGGTTCATCGCGCGGCACATGATGTACGACAGAATCGCGCCCGACGAGCCCACCAGCGCGCCGATCACGATCAGCAGGTCGTTGCCGAGCATGAAGCCGGTGGCCGCCGCCGCCCAGCCGGAGTAGCTGTTGAGCATCGACACCACCACGGGCATGTCGGCACCGCCGATCGCCATCACCATGTGCACGCCGAACAGCAGCGAGATTGCCGTCATCACGACGAGCGGCGTCATGCCGGCCTGAGTCGTCTCCGCATGAAGGAACGCGCGGCCGTACACGATCACCACCACCAGCGCAGCCAGGTTGAGCCAGTGCCGCGCCGGCAGCAGCAGCGGCTTGCCGCCGATCTTGCCCGACAGTTTGCCGAACGCAATGACCGAGCCCGCGAACGTCACCGCGCCGATCAGGATGCCGACGTAGATCTCGACTTCGTGGATGGCCTTCTCTGCGCCGACGAACTGCACCGACGTATCGATGTAGCTGGCAAAGCCCACCAGGCACGC
>NZ_JAAGPL010000520.1:0-1010 GCF_017104785.1 Burkholderia sp. Ac-20353
CCACACGACCGCGCGGCCGAGCGCCAGGTATTCGCGGCGCCATTGCGCGAGCAGCGACGTCTTGCCGTAGCCGGCCGGCGCCTGCACGAGCGTGATCGGGCGTTCGTCGAAGCCCGGCGCGGCGAGGCTCAGCCGCGCGCGGGCGAGCAGTTGCGCCGGCACGCGTGGCGCGGTCGTCTTCAGGACCAGCTCGGTAGGGGCGGTATCGACGGGATCGGGTGGGTGGGCCATTTGGGGAGCAAATCGCGGAGCAAGTCGGGAAGCGGGTCGGCGGAGCAGGTCGGAATCCCGGCCGTGCCGTGCTGGCCAGCGTCCGGTGTGGAACGTGGAGGGAAGGATCGGTCGAACCCCCTCTGTGCGTCAATCCCCCCCGTCACGAGTGGGGCCGCAACGGACCCGTGCCGATAGCATGGGTTCCGACGAATCACGAATCCGACGAGGAGAGCCCCATGACGAATGCAACGACCGGCACGCGAACCCGCGTCCCGCTCGCCGGATAAGCGGAGCAGCGCGATGTATCGCCATCTGCTCGTGAAGGTCGACGGCGCGCCCGGCGGCATCGACGCGGTCGGCCACGCGCTGGAGCTGGCACGTGCGATGAGCGCGCGGGTCACGTTCGTGCTGCCCGACGCCGCGCCGGACTCGTATTTACCCGGAGCGCGGACGCCGGAGCACGGTGCGAAAGTGGAAGCGGCCGCACAGGCACAGGGCATCTCGTATGCGATCGCGCCGGCTTGGCGGGCGCCGCTCTGGGAGCTGGCCCGCCAGCTCGGCTGCGACCTGATCTGCGTCGCGGCGCTGCCATCACGGACCGACGCAGGCGCCGAAGCAGGCACCGACGCAGACGCCTGCACGCAGCGGCAGCTTCTGTGCGCGGCGAGCGGCGTGCCGGTGCTCGTGTGCGCGGTGTCGCACTCGCCGGCCGCGGCGCGCGTGATCGCCCGCTGTCTCGACGCGCATCGCGCGGTGGCCGCGCTGCTGCATGCGCTGACGAGCTGTGCCGCGCAGGC
>NZ_JAAGPL010000521.1:0-802 GCF_017104785.1 Burkholderia sp. Ac-20353
TGCTGCTCGCGCCGACGATCGCCGGCGCGTTCGTCAACTCGCGCGCGTGGACGTTCCGCCACCCAGCGCCCGCGCGGATCGACGCGCGCGTGTCGGTCGGCCGCACGCCGACCAAGCGCGAGCTACGGCGGCACGGATTCACCGGCGTCGTCGACCTGACCGCCGAAATGCCGCGCTGGGCCGCGGCCGACAAGGCGCTCGCGTATGCGGCGGTGCCGCAGCTCGATCTCGTCGTGCCGACCGCGCGGCAGCTGCAGCAGGCGGTCGAGGCGCTCGAACGGCTGCACGGCGACGGCCGCGACGTGCTCGTCTGCTGCGCGCTCGGCTACGGCCGCAGCGTGTTGTGCGCGGCCGCGTGGCTCGCGACGCGGCGCGGCCTGCACGATGCGCGCGACGCGCTCGCGGCGGTGCGCGCGGTTCGACCACGCGCGTGGTGGTCGGACGCGGGCGTCGCGGTGCTGCAGGACTGGATCGACCGCCGGACCGCGGCAGGGGACGCGTGATGCGCGATCCGTCCGCGCCATTCCGGATTGCCGCGGCCCGCGGCGCGCCCGATGGGGGCGCGTGGGCGAGCGCGGTGGCGTTCGCCGCGGCGCTGGCCGGCGCCTGGGTCGCGGCGGGGTGGGCGGCAGCGCCGCTCGCGCGCGTGCTGCTCGCGACCGTCAGCACGGCAGCGGGCATCGCGGCGCTGTGGTACGCGGTGCGAATCGCGATCGACCGGCGGCTGTTTGCGGCGCTGGCGCTCGAGTCGGCTGCGTCGGCCGCGCCGGACAGCGCCGGCGACGCGCTGGCCGCGCTCGAC
>NZ_JAAGPL010000522.1:0-1002 GCF_017104785.1 Burkholderia sp. Ac-20353
CTCCTGCGCGGCTCGCGGCCGTAAAGGCCGTGTCGGCCGGCTATCCGCTGCGCGGCGCGGTCGAGATCGTGCCGGCCGACGGCGCGCGCGCACGCAAGGCGGCCGCGATTCCGGCACCCGGCACCGTGTGGGCCGATCCGGTGCTGCTCGACGCGCTGCACCTGAAGATCGGCGACACCGTGCGGGTCGGGCTGCGCACGTTCACGGTCGCGGCATCGATCTCGCGCGAACTCGATCGCGGCTTCTCGTTCGTGAATTTCTCGCCACGGGTGATGATGCGCGCGGACGAACTCGCTGCGACCGGGCTGACCGGCTACGGCAGCCGCGTCACCTACCGGCTGCTGGTGGCCGGCGCCGACGATGCGGTCGCGCGCTTCGAGGCATACGCGCACGCGCGCGTCGACGACGGCAAGCTGCGCGGCGTCGGCCTCGAATCGCTGCAGGAGGGCCAGCCGCAGGTGCGCCAGACGCTCGACCGCGCGCGCCATTTCCTGACGCTCGTCGCGCTGCTGACCGGGCTGCTCGCCGCGGTCGCGACCGCGATGGCCGCGCAGCGCTATATGCGGCGCCATCTCGACGGCTGTGCGACGATGCGCTGCCTTGGCGTCAGCCGCCGCACACTCGGCGCGCTGTTCGCGCTCGAATTCACGGGGCTCGGCATCGCGGGCGGCGTGGCGGGCGCGCTGCTCGGCTACGGCGGCCACTGGCTGCTGCTGGCGGCGCTCGGCAGCCTGATCGACGTCGTGCTGCCGCCGCCGACGCTGTGGCCGGCGCTCGTCGGTATCGGCGCGGCGCTGGTGCTGCTGCTCGGCTTCGCGTTGCCGCCGCTCGCGCCGCTTACGCGCGTGCCGCCGGTGCGCGTGCTGCGGCGCGAGCGGGGCGGCGCCGTTCGCATCGCGTTGGCTGCTTACGCGCTCGGCAGCGGCCTGTTGCGCGCGCTCACGCGCCGCGGCGCGGGCCAGCTGGAACTCGGGCCGGTCGTCGCGGGCGGACTCGCCGTCG
>NZ_JAAGPL010000523.1:0-823 GCF_017104785.1 Burkholderia sp. Ac-20353
TCGCGGCCGGCTGGCTCGCAAGCAGCGCGCCGAGTTGCGCGATCCGGTGCTGCTGGCGTTGCAGCCAGCCCGGCGCGGCGGGCTGCCGGCCGGCGAGCAGCGCGAGCGCGTCGTCGCGGATCGTGCGGCGCAGCCGCGCGGCGTCGGCGGCAAGGTTGCGCGGCAGGATCAGCTGGAACGTGAGCAGCGTGATGAACGTCGCGAGCACCCAGGCGACCGACTGGTTGAGAAACAGGCCGAGGTCCGGACGGAACGGATTGGTCGCCGCGTTCAGCGTGTTGAACGCGACCAGATACGCGAGGCCCGCGAGCGCCGTCTTCGGCACGCTGGTCGCGTAGATGCCGGGCAGCCAGAACAGCGCGAGCGTGACGACGAGCAGCGGAAAGCCGTCGATGCGCGGCAGGATCCCGAACGCGCAGACGAACGCGGCGGGCACCGCGGCAAGCGTGCCCTTGATGAAGGCCTTCGCGCCCGCGGCCGGGTTGCCGGCCGTCGCGAGCAGCGCGCAGTACGGCGCGACGACGAGCAGCATCATGTCGCCCTGGTTCCACGCGGTCGCGATCCAGATCACGCCGGTGATCACGATCGCGCACATCGAGCGCACGCCGTTCTCGAGCGCCGAGCGCACGTCGCGATGAAAGCGCACCGGCGCGGGCCGGCGCTGCGGTCGCGCCCGCTGCAGCTCGGCGAGGCCCTCCAGCGCGGCGCGATAGTCGTCGATCTGCTCGCACAGCCGCTCGCCCGCGATCAGCAGCGCGGCCTCGTCGCGCGGATCGGCCAGCGCGATCGCGTCGAGCGCCGTCGTGAAGCGCTGGCGTGCGTC
>NZ_JAAGPL010000524.1:0-998 GCF_017104785.1 Burkholderia sp. Ac-20353
GAAGGCAAGCGCGTGTACGGCGACACGATCCCGACGCCGGCGAGCGACAAGCGCATCGTCGTGACGAAGGAAGCGATCGGCGTGTGCGCGGCGATCACGCCGTGGAACTTCCCGGCGGCGATGATCACGCGCAAGGTCGGCCCCGCACTCGCGGCAGGCTGCCCGATCGTCGTGAAGCCGGCCGAGGCGACGCCGTTCTCCGCACTAGCGATGGCCGTGCTGGCCGAGCGCGCGGGCGTGCCGGCCGGCGTGTTCAGCGTCGTCACGGGCGACCCGAAGGCGATCGGCGGCGAGCTGACGTCGAACCCGGTCGTGCGCAAGCTGTCGTTCACGGGCTCGACGCCGGTCGGCCGCCTGCTGATGGCGCAATGCGCGCCGACGGTCAAGAAGGTGTCGCTGGAACTCGGCGGCAACGCGCCGTTCATCGTGTTCGACGACGCCGATCTCGACGCGGCCGTGCAGGGCGCGATCGCGTCGAAGTATCGCAACAGCGGCCAGACCTGCGTGTGCACGAACCGCTTCTACGTGCATGAAGCCGTGTACGACCAGTTCGCGGAGAAGCTCGCGGCAGCCGTCGGTCAGCTGAAGGTCGGGCGCGGCACCGAGCCGGGCGTCACGCAGGGCCCGCTGATCAACGAAGCGGCCGTGCTGAAGGTCGAGGCGCACATCGAGGACGCGCTCGCGAAGGGGGCGACCGTCGTGACGGGCGGCAAGCGCCATGCGCTCGGCCACGGCTTCTTCGAGCCGACCGTGCTGACGGGCGTCACGCCCGCGATGAAGGTCGCGAAGGACGAGACGTTCGGCCCGCTCGCGCCGCTGTTCAAGTTCAGCAGCGACGACGAAGTGATCCGGTTCGCGAACGACACCGAGTTCGGCCTGGCCGCGTACTTCTACAGCCGCGACATCGGCCGCGTGTGGAAGGTTGCCGAAGCGCTCGAATACGGGATGGTCGGCGTGAACACGGGCCTGATCTCGAACGAAGTCGCGCCGTTCGGCGG
>NZ_JAAGPL010000525.1:0-994 GCF_017104785.1 Burkholderia sp. Ac-20353
GCCAGGATCGCCCACAGGATCCGCGCGTGCTTGTTCGCGATCGCGACCAGCGTTCGGTACCAGCCTACCCGTGCATGCAGCTGAACGATCCAGCGCGAGAGCCGGTCGGTTCGTCGGTGAGCACTGGTCAGGGCCGAACGGGCACCCTGGAACAGGAGGGTACGCAGATAGGTGTTGCCCTGCCTTGTGATGTGGCCAAGACGGGTCTTGCCCCCACTGCTGGCCTGTTTGGGCACAGAGCCGAGCCAGGCGGAAAATTGCCGTCCGTTCCTGAACACGCGAGCGTCACCGACGGTCGCGACGGCGGCCGACGCGGTGAGCGGTCCGATTCCGACGATGGCCATGAGGCGTTGCGCGTTGATGTCGTGTTTGACCCGTGCGGCGATCTGCGAATCACACCACGAGATCTGCTCGTCAAGGTTGTGGATGTGATGCCAGCCGGCGAGGAGCGCAGCGCGTGCGATACCGTCGAGTTCCGTGGTTCCGTCATCCAGTGCCTCGACGAAGTGGGCACGGAACGCGTCGATGCCTTGTGGGAGGAACACGCCGAACTCGAACAGTTCGCCGCGCAGACGGTTGACGAGTGCCGTGCGCTCCTCGACAAAGCCGCTGCGCATCCGGTGCAGCACGAGCTCGTTCTGCTGGTCGGCGGTCTTCAGTGCCACGAAACGCATATGGGGACGGCTGGCCGCTTCACAGATGGCTTCCGCGTCCAGCCGGTCGTTCTTCACGTGCTTGCCGCCCTTGCGGTACGCCGCGGCAAACTGTGGGGCGATCAGACGGACTTCGTGGCCGAGCGCGCGTAGCTTTCGGCCCCAGTAGTGGGCTGCGCTGCAGGCCTCCATGGCAACCAGGCAGGGCTCGAGATTGGCGAACCATTCGAGGAACTTCTGCCGTGGGATGGCCTTCCTGACTGCCGCGCGTTCCATCGAATCGACTCCATGTACCACGATCAGGTTCTTGGCCAGATCGACGCCGATACGAGTAATCTTGT
>NZ_JAAGPL010000526.1:0-842 GCF_017104785.1 Burkholderia sp. Ac-20353
CCCTGCGTCGCGCGCGCGGACAGCGCCGGTTGCGCGGCCGGATCGCGCAGCGCCTGCCACGCGGCGAGATCGCGGCGCGGCAGCAGCACGATCGGTGTCGTCTTCACGGGCGTCGCGGCCGTGCGGGCCGGCGCGCCGATGCGGGTCCATACGAGCTTGCCGGAACGGCACAGCTCGTCGAGCCCGCCCGTCGTGTAGTCGGTCAGCCGCGCGGGGAGCAGCGCGTCTTCCCACGCGCTTGCGGCCGCCTCGAAGCCTTCGAGCTGTTCGACGACGGCGGCGAGCGCGTCGCGTCCGCTGCCGCGCGTGTCGGGCGTCAGGTGCTGCCAGTGGAACAGGAAGCGCATGAAGTCCGCGCGTTCGACCGGTTCGATTTCGCGGCGCAGGCGTTTCACCGTGTAGCGGTGGATGCGCGCGAGCAAGTGACGTTCGCACCACTCTTCGGCGGCCGTGCCTGCACCGGTCGCACCTGCGCTGGCCGCACCCACGCCGGCTAAACCCACGCCGGCTAAACCCACGCCAACCGCACCGGGCGTAAAGCGGCCGCGCATCACGTAGCCTTCCTGTTCGAGCGCGGCAAGCGCAGCCTTGACCGTCGCGACCGGCAGGCCGAGCGGCTGCGCGATCGCGTCGAGTGTCAGCGGGCCGAAGCCGGTCAGCCTTGCCCGAATCACGTCGACGAGCGCGGCGTCCGCTTCCCACGGCGCGGCGCAGGCGGCCGGCACCTTGAGTGCCGGCGTACAGCGCGCATCCGGATGCAGCGCGCGCACGCAGACGAGCCGCTCGACCGGCACCCACAGCGCCGCGCCGCCCGGCGTGACCAGCTTCGTCGCGCGGCGGTG
>NZ_JAAGPL010000527.1:0-966 GCF_017104785.1 Burkholderia sp. Ac-20353
CCCGCCCGGCGGGCGCGCCGCGCGAGGGGCCGGCTGGTGTGCTGACAGCGCTGATCGGTGCGCCGTATCTGCTCGGACTGCTGATCGTCGAGGCGCGCCGCGCGCGGCGCGCGGGACGATGACGTTGGCTGCGCTGCCTGCGCCGCCGGTGGCCCTCGGCGCGCGCGCGACATGCTTTGCGTCGTTCGCACCGGCGGAGTTCGCGCCGTATCTCGATGCGGTCTGGCTCGGCATGCCCGGCGATGCATGCGCGTGCGGCGACGCATTGCTCGTGCCAGTGACCGCGCTGCCCGCGCATCGCGACGCGCTGCTCGACGCGATGGTCCGCCACTACGGCGGCGATCCGGCCGCGCATGCGCGTGCGCTGCTGTCGCAATGGAGCAAGTACTACTTCGGCCGCGCGGCGCCCGCGGGCGTGGTCGCCGCGTTGCTGCTCGGCCGGCCGCTCGACATGGCGCCCGAGCGCACGTTCGTCGCGCTCGACGACGGGATGCCGGCCGGGCTGGTGTTCGCGCAGCACGCGCTCGGCGAGCCCTGCGACGATCCGGCGCCGCGCTATGCGGGACTCGTCGCGCATCTCGGCGCTGTGATCGACCTGCTGGCCGAGATGGGGCGCGTCACGCCGCGCGTGCTGTGGAGTAACGCCGGCAATCTGCTCGACTACCTGCTCGATGTCTGCCGCGCACAGCGCTGCGCGGCCGATCCCGTGCGCGATGCCGCATGGCTGTTCCGCCCGGCATGTAGCGATGGCGAACCCAATCCGCTGCGCACACCCGTGCGCAATGCCGTGCCGCGCTCGCCGCTGCTGCCGACGCCGTTCCGCGCGCGCCGCGTGTGTTGTCTGCGCTACGAAATCCCTGGAGAAACGCAACTGTGTGGAAGCTGCCCCTTGCTACTGACGATGGACGACGCGGCGCTGGCCGGGCAGGACGCGATTCGCTGACGCCGCCGGCGCAGCCCGGCCGG
>NZ_JAAGPL010000528.1:0-954 GCF_017104785.1 Burkholderia sp. Ac-20353
CCGCATCGTTATTTGCCACACCGTCCGCAACGTTGTGCAGGCTTACCGGGGCGCTCGCACCCTGGCCACCAAGCGTGACGCTCGTGTGCGCGTCGTTGTCGTACTGCACCGCATTCTTCGTGGCCTCACCGATCTGGCTGTTGATCGTCGTGCTGAGGTTGCTGATCTGCGTATTGACGTTGTTCGTCACGCTCGTGCTGAGCGACGACAGGCCGCCGTTCAGCTGGCCGACGTTCACTGCGTCATTGTTGTTGACGCCCGCTGCAACACCCGTCAGCACGCGATCCGCGTTCGAACCGTTGGCGAAGTTCACCGACGTGCCGTCCGTCGCCGCGCCGACCGTGATCTGGCCGTTCGGGTCCTGCTGCTGCACGATGCCAGCCTTGCCGTTCGTGACGTTGGTCACGTTCTGTTGCAGGTTCGTAATGTCGGTCGTGTTCTTCGTGACTTGCTGATTCGTCGCGTACAGTTGCGAACCGTTCACCGCGTCCGTGCTGGTTGCGCTGAGCGCACCGGCCTGCACGTTCGTGATCTTCTGCGCCGAACCGCTGCCGTGCGAAGCATCGTATGCGCCAGCCGATGCCGACCATTGCAGCGCATCCTGTTGCAGCGCGCCGATGTGGGTCGTGTTCTGCGTGACCTGGCCGCCGATGTTCCGGATGTCGGTCGTGTTCTGCGTGACTTGTCCGCCGATCTGCGTGATCGAGTCGCCCTGCTTCGCAACCGTCTGGTTGGTCGCATACAGTTGCGAGCCGTTCACCGCATCGGTGCTCGTCGCCGACAGTTCGGCTGCCTTGACGTTCGTCAGCTTCGTGCCGTTCGGGCCCGCGAGCGTGACGGTTTCGAAACCTTCCGCGCCGTCATACTTGACGTTCCGCTTGTCGGCCGCCTGCAGGTTCGACACGTCCGTCTGCGTGCCGGCCAGGCTCGTGCTCAGGTTCGTGACGTTCTGGT
>NZ_JAAGPL010000053.1:0-49962 GCF_017104785.1 Burkholderia sp. Ac-20353
TATCGGCTGTTAATTTTTAAAGAGCGTTTCTGCGAGAAGCTTGGCTTCTCAGCAGCGCTGCGTTTTCAGCAGCAGAGAAATGAGATTATGAACACTGTTTCGCAGTTCGTCAACAACTTTTTACTACATCGTTGCGACTGCGGGGTTCATCTTCCTTCGCCAGCCAAACGTCTAACCAGACATCCAGCCAACTTCGCTTCCCCTTCTCCCGCGCCGCGTTGCCGTTAGCGCGAAAGAGGCGTGATTCTAGGCACCTCTCGCGATCTGCGCAAGGGCTTTGATGCAGTTTTTCACATTGTCCGCCAAGCTGCCCGAACATCATGCTGCGGCGCAAGACCGCGTATAGCGCACAGAACGGACTAGAATGTGAGGCTCATCGCCCCTTTCTATACGTATTTAACATGCGCCAGCGAATCGCCAAACGTCTCCCTCCCGATGCCGACAAACTGGTCGGCCTGTCGCTTGCGCTCTTCGCATCCGGCAGCCGCATCGAGGACCGCTTCTGGGAAGCAAAGCTCGATGCGCTGCTCGCCAAGATCGTGCGCAACGGTAACCAGACCACGCTCGACGCGGCCCTCGATCATCTGCAGCAGAACCATCCCGACGCGTATGGCGCGCTCGCCGACATGGCCGAGACGCACAGCGAGTCGATGGTGGTCGAGCACGACGGCCAGCCGTACGACGCACTGCTCGTCGCGGTGCCGGTGCTGGCCTGGACGCGCTACATGATCCCGTCGGGTCCGCTGAAGGGCGATATCGTCGATGCCCTGCGCACGCATCTGCAGGCGCACGTGCTCGCCAGCGGCACGCTCGTCGGGCTTGCTCCTTTCCTCTACAGCATCGACCAGTTGCCACGACACCACGTCGAGACCTATCGGCTCGCGCAGCAGCTCGCGCACGCCGCGCTCGGCCAGCACGCCGCCAAGATCAATTACGGCGACCTGCCCGAAACGTCGCCGATCCTGGCAGACCCGCGCTTCCTGCTCGCAGTCGTGGCCGCCCCCGCCGGTGCGTCGCTGTTCCGCTGGCAGGAAGAAGAGCACGGCGCCCGGATCGAGCGAGGCCAGTGCCTTGAACAATGGACAGCGCAAGGTGGCCCGAATCTCGCGCTCGCGCTGCCAGGGTGCGAGTTCGAATGCCTGCTTCCGGACGCGTACTATTCGGCGTGCCGCGATGCGGACGAACGCGTGCGTCCGCACACCGTCCGAACCGCCATTCGTTATCTTTTCGACACACTTGGTGCAGCACCGCAGGAACTGCGTGCGGTGGTCGCCGGATTCGGCGAACGTCGGATCGACGAGTACCGGATCGGATTCACGCGCCGCGGCAATAACGACGTGATCTATGGCGTCGTCTGGCCGCTTTACGGCCGCGAAAACGGCGATGTTGCAATCGACAACGCGACGCTCGAAAGCGACATGCCGATCGAGGGCCCGCTCGAGGAGATCGTAAGCCTGCTGAAGGAATGCGGCGTGACGGACGTCCGCCGGCATGCGGGCCGCTTCGAGCCCGAATACTGCGACGATTGCGGCGTTCCGCTGTACGCGGATCCGCTCGGCGAAATCGTCCATGCCGAAATGCCGGAAGACGCGTCGCCCGCGCAACCGCACTTCCACTGACACGCACGTACGCACGGCCGAAACGGCCGCCCGTCGCAAGCCGCTCCAGGTTGCTGCCGGAGCGGCTTTTTTCTTGCCCGCCAATCCTTCGGACTTATCCTAAGCCTTTCAGCCAAGCAGACATCATGTAAGGTGTTTGTCATCATCAAGCCCAAGGCATGACGCCGGCAGCTCAATGACTCACCCTTATGGAGGCTGAATATGCGGTTCCTGGTGCTCAACTCAGACGCGGAGCGGCGTGACGGACTAAAGGTCTTGTTGCGGCAGATCGATCGCCACGCCGGATACAACGAAGCGCCTGACGGCTTCCAGGCCCGTCGGGTGTTGCGAAGTCAGCGTTTCGATCTGGTCGCGATCGACTGGCAGGACGTCGGCCGGCTCAGCGAGCTTCAGGCGCTCTGCAGCGCCTGCGCCCCTGCCCCCGCCGCGGTGCTGATCGACGAGCCCACGCCGGAAGTCGTGCGGCGGCTCTTCAATTGCGGCGTCACTGGCGTGATCCCGCGCTCCACGCGACCCTACCTGATCGTGCGCGCGCTCGAGATGGTTCTGCTCGGCGGACATTACATCCCGCCGATCGCCCTCAACCTCCTGCCATCGTCGTTCGCGGCCCGCCACGACTCACATCTCGAGGAACTCGCCGGATCGCTTCCCCGCCGCCCGCCGTCCCGGATCCTGTCGCCGCGACAAGCGCAGATCATGCGTTTCGTCCACATGGGCAGCACCAACAAGATGATCGCCCGCACGCTCGGCATCAGCGAAGGCACCGTGAAAATTCATCTCGCGAGCATTTTCCAGCAGCTCGGCGCTGCCAATCGCGCCGCCGCGGTCGCGATCTACAACGGCTGGCTGTCCCCGCATCTCGAGGTGCTGTTGTCGAACCGCGACAGCGTGCGCAAGCCGTCGCTCGGCGAGCGCGGCCCGATGCCACTGCGGGCGATGCGCGCCGACCGCAAGTACCCGTCGCCGGCGGCGAACGATGGCCTTCAGAACACCCCGCAGGCTGCCGAGCCGCCGGCGCGGTTCCGCCGCGATCGTTAGCCGGACAGGACAGTCTCAATATTGCGACGGTCGATGCTCGTGTGGATTCCCACCTTTGATGTTCAACGAGTAATATGGACGCATGGGTTTCCTCTTCACACCGCTTCCGCTCTGGGTTGGCGTCGGTGGCTGGATCGCCACCGTGGTGTTGCTCGCGCTGGCGATATGGAATCGCCCGTTTGTCCGGCTTCAGGACGCGACGCTGCAGCACGTCTGGCTCGCGCTCGTCACGGCGATCACGGTCCTCTGGGCGTCGAACGCCTGGCTCGAGGACGGGCTCGTCATGCACCTGCTCGGCGCTACCCTGCTCGTCACGTTGTTCGACTGGACGCTTGCGCTGATCGCGATGGGTGTCGTCACGGCGGTCGCCGCGATCATCTTCGACGCCCCCTGGCAGGGCATCGGGATGACATACCTGATCTACGGCGCGTTGCCGGTCGTGGTGTCGTCATTGCTGCAGCGCGCCGCAATCGCGTGGTTGCCGCACAACCTGTCGTCGTTCATCACGGGCCAGGGGTTCCTGTCGCCGGCCATCACGATCGTCGTGGTGGCAGCGGCAGCAGCCGGCGTGCAGTTCGCGCTTGCGGACGGCGCCGCGATCGTGATTCCGTCCGGCTACCTGCTGAACACCACGTTGCTCGCCCTCGGCGAAGCCTGGTTCACCGGCCTCGCGACAGCACTCATCGCCGTCTATCGGCCGGCATGGGTCACGACGTTCGACGTCCGCCGCTATCGCCTTGGCGGGCCGCGCGCATAAGTCTGCGTCGGCCGCGAATCTGCTGCGATGCCGTTGTGCATGCCGATGCGTCGCTTGCGAAGCGCACGAGAGTACGCCGTCTACTGCTGCACGATTTTTTTGCGCTAAGATTGAACTCCTGTTCTTCATCGGGCCTCTATACCTGCCCGATGTCTCATTCGCTCCTCACCAATAACCAGATGGACAGCTCACCCGCCTCGCTCCGGATTTTCAGAGCGTTCGGCAAGCTGGCAGCCTGTGTCGCGGGCCTGTCGCTTGCGCTCCCGGCGCCGGTACTCGCCGACCTACTCGACCAGCGCTCCGAACTGATCAACAAATTCGTCAACGACATGCACGCCGACCCGCTCGTCGCAGACTGCGCAGCGCACGGCAGCTTCATCGCCAGCACGTCGTCGGCCTTCGATCGTGTCGATTTCCCGCCGAACGCGTTCGACAACGGCAATGCAGCGATCACGCCCTGGAACGACTCGTTCGATCAGGGCAAACAGCGCACCAAGGTCGACAATATCGTCACCGTCGACGGGCTCGGCATCCCCAAGGACGGCGGCGACTCCGTTCCATTGAAGTTTCGCTGCGGCTACGTCGGCCAGCAGATGCTCGCGTTCAGCTGGAACGACCCGGTTCCGCCGCTGAAACCGCGCGTCGAACGGCCCGCGCCGACGACGAAGAAATTCAAGGGCAAATCGGCCAAGGGCAAGGCCAAGGCCACGGGCCGCACCACCAGGAAGGCTGTCGCAACGAAGAAATCCACCGGCCAGAAGAAAGCCGTGAAGAAGAAATCGTCGGCGAAAAAGTCCTGATACGACCGTCGACCGGGCGGCAACGACAGACGCAAAAAAGTCGGGGCATCAAACGATGCCCCGACTTTTTTTCTAGCGCCTGACAGCTGCCGAGTACGCGCTTATGCGAAGGTTTCGACCTGACGCAGGATCGCAGCGAGCATCGCCGCGCCGAGCGACGCGCTGCGTTCGCCGTTCCAGCCGACACGCTCGTCGGGCAGGTTCGCGTTGTCCTTGAACGGCATCTCGAGCGTCAGCGACAGACAGCCGAACTGATGCCCGATGTATTTCGACGCCAGCTTGAGCGCATCTTCCTTGTACTTGCTTGCCGCGTAGCAGTGCTCGTCCTGGAAATCAGGGCTCGCGACCTTGAACGCGTCGATGAAGGCCGTCTGCGCCTGACCCTGCTGCTCGGTGAAGCTCGGCAGCATCTCCGAGCCCGCGACGAACACATAGGGCAGATCCTCGTCGCCGTGAATGTCGAAGAACATGTCGCAGCCAATCGCGTGGATCGCGTCGCGCACGACCAGCACTTCGGGGCTGCGCACCGCGTCCGGCTCCATCCATTCGCGGTTCAGGTTCGCGCCGGCCGCGTTGGTACGCAAGTTGCCATGCACGCTGCCGTCCGGGTTCATGTTCGGCACGATATGGAACGTCACGCGGTCGTAGAGCTTGCGCGCGACCGGATCGCCCGCCCAGTCGCCCCACCCGGCCAGGCGCTTCACGAGCCCCTCGACGAACCATTCGGCCATCGTCTCGCCCGGATGCTGACGCGCGATGATCCACACCTTCTTCTTCGGCGCGCCGTCGGTCTCGGGCGTGCCGAGCGTCAGCAGCGACATCGGTCGCCCTTCGACGGTCCGGCCGAGTTCGGTGACGCTCGCGTGCGGCAATTGCTGGACCGCGCCGAGAAACGCCGCATGCCGCTCTTCCGAGTACGGCTCGAAGTACGCGTAATAGATGCTGTCGAATTCGGGCGTATGGTCGATCGTCATCGTCTTGCCGTCGAACGTCGTCGGCACGCGGAACCAGTCGACGCGGTCGTAGCTCGCGACCGCGTGGTAATTGCGCCAGCCCGACGGGTACGCGCATTCGGCTGCATTTTCGAACGTCATCACGCACTGCTCGCCGCGCGCGCCCGTCACGCGGTAGTAGAACCATTGCGCGAACTCGGCCTGGTTGTCGCCACGCACGCGCAGACGGATCGCGTCCGGGCGCTCGCACGACACGACGTCGATCGCGCCGGCGTCGAAATTACTGGTGATTGAAAGGGTCATCATCTCTCCTTTGTCGACCAGAGTTAGCGCTTTAGCGCTTACTCTGGTCCCATGCTTCGCGGTCGACCAGAGTCGGCGCTTTAGCGCTTGCTCCGGCTCCATGCACAGCTGCCCGGCAGTCTTGTGAATTGCCCGGGCGATCACTCGCCGACACGCCGGCGATATACGTAAGTCGAATCGTTCGACGCGGCATCGTCGAACGCATAGCCTTCCACCGCGAAATCCTTCAGCGCCTGCGGCTCGGCGATGCGGTTCTCGACGATATAACGCGCCATCAGGCCGCGCGCGCGTTTTGCGTGGAAACTGATAATCTTGTAGCGGCCGCCCTTCCAGTCCTCGAACACCGGCGTGATCACGGGCGCGCTCAGCAGTTTCGGCTTGACCGACTTGAAGTATTCGGTCGACGCGCAATTGATCAGCACGCGCGATGCGCCGCTGCGCGCGTCCAGCTGCTCGTTCAGCGCCCGCGTGATCCGGTCGCCCCAGAACGCGTACAGATCCTTGCCGCGCGCGTTCGCGAAACGCGTGCCCATCTCGAGCCGGTAAGGCTGCAGCAGGTCGAGCGGGCGCAGCAGCCCGTACAGCCCCGACAGCACGCGCACGTGCCGCTGCGCGTAGTCGAGATCCGCGGCCGACAGCGATTTCGCGTCGAATCCCTCGTAGACGTCGCCGTTGAACGCAAGCACGGCCTGCTTCGCGTTCGCTGTGGAAAACACCGGCGACCAGTCCGCATAGCGCTGGAAGTTCAGGCGCGCGAGCGGATCGGAAATGTCCATCAGCGTCGCGATGTCCTGCGGCGACAGCTTGCGCAGGCCGTCGATCAGCTCCGACGCGTCGCCGACGAACGCCGGCTCCGTGTAGGTCGGGACATGGGCGGGGGTGTCGTAGTCGAGGGATTTCGCGGGAGAGAGAACGATTATCATAGAGGCTCGCTGGCACGCCGTGCCGCGCGGTCAGACGAAAACCACCGATTGTAACGAATGCCCAGCTCCCTCGCCCCGCACGCCGAATGTCGCGTCGTGCTCGATTCGAATGTCTGGATCGATATTCTTGTCTTCGACGATCCCGCCACCCGCCCGATCCGGGCCGCACTGGAACGCGGCACGCTCGTCGCGATGATCGACGGCCGCTGCCGGACCGAGCTCGAGCATGTGCTCGACTATCCGCAATTCCAGGCACGCGCGGTCGACAAGGCGGCCGCGCTCGCGACCGTCGCGCGTCTCACACGTGATGTCGAGCCGCCCCCTGTCGACGCCGACGCGCCGCCGCTGCCCAAATGCAAGGACCGCGACGACCAGAAGTTTCTCGAACTCGCTCGCGCCGTGCAGGCCGACTGGCTCGTATCGAAGGACCGGGCGCTGCTGAAGCTCGCCAAACGCACCGCGCGCGACTTCGGTTTCCGGATTGCGCAGCCCGCGCCATTCGTCGACGCCTGCGCGCTCGACACGGCGCCGGACCAAACCGCAACGCCGGCCTGACCCGCGCCACGCCCATTTCTTCCGACTGTTCCGATGAACGCTTCTTCCGACATGCCTACGACTCCCGTTTTCCCTTCGCGCCTGCCGAACGTCGGCACGACGATCTTCACGGTCATGAGCGCGCTCGCCGCCGAGAAAGGCGCCGTGAACCTCGGCCAGGGCTTTCCGGATTTCGATTGCGACCCGCGCATCGTCGATGCGGTCGCGGCCGCGATGCGCAGCGGCCACAACCAGTACCCGCCGATGGCCGGTGTCGCGCCGCTGCGCGAAGCGATCGCGGACAAGATCGCGCACGTCTACGGCCGCCGCTACGACCCGGCGACCGAGATCACGGTGACGGCCGGCGCGACCCAGGCGCTGCTCACCGCGATCCTGTGCGCGGTGCATCCGGGCGATGAAGTGATCGTCGTCGAGCCGACCTACGACAGCTATCTGCCGTCGATCGAGCTCGCGGGCGGCAAGCCGGTATTCGTCACGCTCGAAGCGCCGGACTACGCGATCCCGTTCGATCGCGTCGCGGCCGCGATCACGCCGAAGACGCGCATGATCCTGATCAACACGCCGCACAACCCGACGGGCACCACGTGGCGCGACGCGGACATGCGCAAGCTCGAGGAGATCGTGCGCGGCACCAACGTGCTGATCGTTTCCGACGAAGTGTACGAACACATGGTGTATGACAGTGCGCGCCACGAGAGCGTCGCGCGCTATCCGGAGCTGGCCGCGCGCAGCTTCATCGTGTCGAGCTTCGGCAAGACCTATCACGTGACGGGCTGGAAGGTCGGCTATGTCGCCGCGCCCGCCGCATTGACCGCGGAGTTCCGCAAGGTCCACCAGTTCAACGTGTTCACGGTGAATACGCCGATGCAGCTCGGGCTTGCCGATTACATGCGCGACCCGGCGCCCTACCTGACGCTCGCCGATTTTTATCAGAACAAGCGCGACTTTTTCCGCGCCGGCCTCGAGCGCACCCGCTTCAAGCTGCTGCCGTGCTCGGGCACGTATTTCCAGTGCGTCGACTATTCGGCGATCAGCGATCTGCCCGAAGCCGAGTTCTCGAAGTGGCTCACCGCGGAAGTCGGTGTCGCCGCGATTCCGGTGTCCGCGTTCTATCACGAGCCGCACGAATCGGGTGTCGTGCGCTTCTGCTTCGCGAAGCAGGAAAGCACGCTCGCGACGGCGCTCGAACGGCTCGCGCGCCTGTAAGCCTCAGCCTGTAATCCACATCCGGGCGACGACGTGTCGCCCGCCTCCCGCGTCGCGCGTGGCACCCTGCCGACGCCCATGCCCCGCGCATCGCGGGGCATGCGTTATACCAACACTACGACCGACACTGCGACCCGCACTGCGCTCACGGACGCTTGCCGTTCGCCGCCGCGAGATACGCCTTGCGATCGTCGGCGACACGTTGCGCCGCCGGACGTTCGGCGACCTTCTGCGCGTGCGCCTTCCAGTCGATGCCGGCTTCGAGCAGGAAATCGCGGCCAAAGATCGCCTTCGTCGCCATCCCGATCACGGGCAGGTGGATCGACGCGGCGATGTCGGCCAATCCGAACGAATCGCCGAGCACATACGGCGAGAATCGCGTCATCTTCTTGAATGCGTCGATCGCGCGCGGCAGACGCTTCTCGACGTGCGCCTTCATCCCGTCGCTGACTTTCCCGCCGAAGAATGCTTCCGTATAGACTTCGCGCGCGGTCCATTCGAGATACAGCTCGAGCGTCTCGACAAGTTCGCGCACCTTCGCGGCCGCAAACGGGTCGGACGGGAAAATCGGCTTGTCCGGATAACGCGCCGCGAGATATTCGATGATCACCTGCGATTCGAACAGCGCGCCCTGTTCGGTCTTCAGGAACGGAATCTTGCCGAGCGGCGTATCGGCCAGCACGGCCTCGTCGGTGATCGGCAGGCCACACGTCGATTCCTCGAACGGAATGCCGTACTCGAGCAGGACGAATTTCACCTTGTTGTAATAGTTGGACAACGGAATACCGCACAGCTGTAGCATCGGAGCCTCCTTCCTCGCTGGGACGCGGCCGGATCGACGCCTGGCACGCGGGGATTCGTCGCGCTGAAAAGCACGTTCGTGCTAGTCTAAAACAGTTTCACGTCCGCCATGACGTCCATATATTCAAGGTAGCAGCATCGCCGGCTGCCGATACAACGGATTCGGCATCGCTCGCAACCACGCCATCCGATGGAGACACACTCGCATGAGTGCTGAACTGCTCGCATCACGCCCGCCTGAAAGCGAATCGACGCTTGTCCTCACGTTATCCAACCCCGGTGCACGCAACGCGCTTCACCCCGACATGTATGCAGCGGGCGTCGAAGCGCTCGCCACCGCCGAACGCGACCCCGCGATTCGCGCGGTCGTGCTCACGGGCGCCGACCATTTCTTCTGCGCGGGCGGCAACCTGAACCGGCTGCTCGACAACCGTTCGAAGGATCCCGCGTACCAGGCCGACAGCATCGATCTGCTCGGTGCGTGGGCCGCCGCGATCCGCGCGTCGACGAAGCCGGTCATCGCGGCGGTCGAAGGCGCCGCGGCCGGCGCCGGCTTCTCGCTTGCACTCGCCTGCGACCTGATCGTCGCCGCGCGCGACGCGAAGTTCGTGATGTCATATGCGCGCGTCGGCCTGACGCCGGACGGCGGCGGCTCGTGGTTCCTCGCCCGCGCACTGCCGCGCGCACTCGCCGCGGAGATCCTGTTCGAAGGCAAGCCCGTGATGGCCGAGCGCCTGCACGCACTCGGCGTGGTCAATCGCGTCGCGGCACCCGGCGCCGCACTCGCCGATGCGCTCGCATGGGCCGACACGCTGGCCGGCATCTCGCCGAATGCGCTGACGCGCATCAAGGCGTTGCTCGACGACGCCGCCGCGCAGCCGCTCGACGCCCATCTCGTGACCGAACGCGACCATTTCGTCGCGTCGCTGTATCACGCGGATGCGCACGAAGGCATCACCGCGTTCCTCGAAAAACGTCCGCCCGTCTACAAACGCTAAGCCCGCCATGTCACGTTACGAGTTGCCCCGACGCCGCCGCATCTACCTGATGCGGCACGGCGACGTCACCTATTTCGACGATTCCGGTCGTGCGATCGATCCCGACAGCGTGCCGCTCAACGCCCGCGGCCGCGAGCAGGCGAGCGCTGCCGGCCGCGTGTTCGCCGAACAGGACATCCGCTTCGACCGCGTGATCGCAAGCGGCCTGCCGCGCACGATCGAAACCGCGCAACGCGTGCTCGCGGAAACCGGGCAACGTATCGACATCGAGATCGAACCCGCGTGGCGCGAAATCCGCGGCGGACATCTGGCAGAGATTCCGTCGGACCAGCATCGCGACGCATTCCTTCGCGTGCTCGACGGCATCGTGCCCGAGGACACGCGCTTTCTCGGCGGCGAGACGATCGGCGAACTGATCGACCGCGTGCTGCCGCCGCTCGACGCGCTGCGGGACGACCAGACATGGGACACGGTGCTGCTCGTGCTGCACGGTGGCGTCAACTGCGCATTGCTGTCGCATGCGACGGTGCCCGGCCAGCGGATCTTCATCGGCCACCTGTCGCAGTCGACCGGCTGCATCAACGCGCTCGACGTCGGCGACGCGCCGCACGACTGGGTGATCCGCCTGCTCAACTACTCGCCGCCCGAAGCGCTGCACCGGGACACGCGCAACACGACGATGGAAGTGCTGTATCAGCAGTACCAGGCGTTCGCGCAACGCTGATCGTTACATCGCCTGGAGGAGACACGATGGCGCATCCGAACGATAACGCGTCGCGGGGCACCGACTACACGGCGTTCGTTGGCACCGCATCGTGTGCGCAGGCGTTCGACGCCGGCCGGCGCGCGTGGCCGATGGCGGAACTGGCGTGGCAGTACGCGCTGAAGGTGCGCTGAAGCGCATCGCGATCGCGAAACTCGAGCTCGCGCGCTACGCCGGATAGCGCGAAGCGGGCGTCTGCAGCGCGCGACGATCCATGCTCTAATGAGCGCCTGTCGCGGCGCCCCCCTGAGGCCCCCTGAGGCGCCGCTTTCGCGCATGCAACCATGGAGTTGACGATGATCGACGTCTACAGCTGGGCGACCCCGAACGGCCACAAGGTGCATATCCTGCTCGAGGAAACCGGCCTCGCGTATCGCGTGCACCCGATCGATATCGGCAACGGCGACCAGTTCACGCCGGAGTTCCTGAAGATCAGCCCGAACAACAAGATCCCCGCGATCGTCGACCCGGACGGTCCGGGTGGCAAGCCGATCGCGCTGTTCGAGTCCGGCGCGATCCTGATCTATCTCGCGGAAAAGACCGGCCGCTTCCTGCCGACCGATCCGGCCGCGCGCTACGCGACGCTGCAATGGCTGATGTTCCAGATGGGCGGCATCGGCCCGATGCTCGGGCAGGCACATCACTTCCGCCTCTACGCGCCCGAACAGATCGAGTACGCAGTCAACCGCTACACGAACGAAGCGAAGCGCCTCTACAACGTGATGGAAAAGCGGCTCGGCGAAACCGCGTATCTCGCCGGCGACGAGTACACGATTGCGGACATTGCGACGTTCCCGTGGACGCGTTCGTGGCAAAACCAGGGGATCGTGCTCGACGAATTGCCGAATGTGAAGCGCTGGCACGAAGCGATTGCCGCGCGTCCCGCCGTGCAGCGTGGCGTCGAGGTGCTGGCGTCGCTGCGTCAGCCGCTGCAGGACGACAAGGCGCGCGAAGTGCTGTTCGGCGCAACGCAGTACGCGAAGCACTGAGCGTCGCGCATGGGGCCACACATTGTGTCGCGCCCCCATGCGCGAACCCGAACGCGCGTCAGAAGTAATGCAGCGTGATGAATTCCGCCGCGCGCACGACTAGCGGCGCATCGACACGATCGACGCGGTGCTGGTCGACCTCCATCCAGCCGCTCGCGAGCGGCGCTTCGCCGACGCGCGCGGCCAGTGCCTGAAGCGCCTGCGCCGATGCGATCAGCGGCAGCGGAGCTTGCGTCAAGCGTTCCCTCCTGCCGGATCGCGCAGCCCGAAGATCACCTTCGAGCGTACGGTGATCACGGTCTCGCCGCTGCCGTTGACGCCGATCCATTCGGTCGACACGATGCCGCGATCGGGCTTGCTCCCGGATACGCGCTTGTCGTTGATCTTCTGGTACATCGTGATCGTGTCGCCGACGCGCACGGGCTTGAGCCAGCGGATCTCGTCGATGCCCGGCGACCCCATGCCGGTCGAGCCCGGCAGCACATTGCGCACGAGCATGCCCATGAACACGGAACAGGTATGCCAGCCGCTCGCGATGAGCCCGCCGTACGGCGACGCCGCCGCAGCGACCTCGTCGACATGGAACGGCTGCGGGTCGTAGCGCTCCGCGAACGCCTTGATGTCGTCCGCCTCGAACGTATAGCGGCCGACTTCGGTGGTACTGCCCACTACCATGTCCTCGTAACTGACGCCCATGTTGTCTCTCCTTGTGTGACGCGCATGCGCGCTGCCGTCATGCGGTTTCGGTCTGCATGAAACCGGGCAATGCCGCGATGCGGGCGAGATGATGATCGGTGTCGCCGAGCGTCGTCTCGATGATCGCGAGCCGCTTGAACAGATGCGCGGCGGCGACCTCGTTGGTCACGCCCATTCCGCCGTGCAGCTGGACCGCCTGCTGGCCGACGAAGCGCGCAGCCTGGCCGACCCGCGCCTTCGCTGCGGACACGGCCTTGCGTCGCGCATCCGCGTCGTCGCTCGCATAACGCACCGCTGCCAGAAAGGTCAGCGAGCGCGCCTGCTCCGCGTGGATCAGCATGTCGACCATCCGGTGCTGCAACGCCTGGAAACGCGCAATCGGCACGCCGAACTGCTCGCGCGTCTTCGTATATTCGACCGTTGCACGATTCAGTTCGTCGAGTGCGCCGATCGCTTCCGCGCACAGCAGCACGGTCGCATAGTCAGCGACCTGCTCGAGCGCCGCCGCGTCGCGTGCGCCGCCCGTCAGCAGGCGCGCGGGCGTGTCGTTGAAACGGATCGTGGCCGCGCGCTGCCCGTCGATCGTCCGATAGTCGACGATATCCGTGCCTGCCGCACCCTGCTCGACGACCAGCAGGCCCACCGCGCCATCGTCGAGCCGCGCGGGCACGATCCACGCGCTGGCCTGCGCACCGTGCTGCACGACCGACTTGGCGCCGGTCACGCGATAGGCGCCGTCCTGGCCGCGCGCATGCGTGTCGAGCGCGAACAGGTCGTAGCGCGCGTGCGGTTCGTGGAATGCGACAGCAACGCGCGCCTGCCCTTGCGCGACGCGTTCCAGCAGCGCGGCATCCTGAGCGCCGGCGGACCCGGCGATGCGCAACGCCTCGACGCCAACCATCGTCGCCCAGTACGGCTCGACGACGAGCGCGCGGCCGAGTTCCTGCATCACGACCAGCATGTCGACCGCGTTCCCGCCGAAACCGCCCTGCGCTTCCGGCACCGGCAGCGCCGTCAGGCCGAGCTCCGCGAACGCCTGCCATTGCGTGTCCGACACGCCGGCAGCGCTGCGCACGATCGCCTGGCGCGCTTCGAAGCCGTACTGTTCGCCGAGATAACGACGCAGCGCGTCGGCGAATTGCTGCTGCTCATCGGTAAAGGTGAAATCCATATACCGCTCCTCACAGTCCGAGAATCATCTGCGCGATGATGTTCTTCTGAATTTCGTTCGACCCGCCATAGATCGACGTCTTGCGGAAGTTGAAGTAGTACGCGGCGAGCGGCGCGGCATCATCGTCGCCGGCGGCGCTATGGTCGCTCTCGCCTTCGAGGAACCGCACGTCGAACGGCGCCGCAAGCGGGCCGATCGCTTCGAACATCAGCTCGGTGAGCGCCTGCTGCACCTCGGTGCCCTTGATCTTCAGCATCGACGCTTCGGGGCCCGGCCCCTTGCCGCTCGTCTCGCGGCTGACCACGCGCAGCACGGTCACCTCGAGCGCCATCAGCTCGACCTCGAGCGCCGCGACCTTTGCGGCGAACACGGGATCGGCGAGCAGCGGCTTGCCGTTCTTCTGCTGGTTCAGCGCCACCCGCTTCAGGAACGCGAGCTCACGCTTCGACCCGCCGACGCGGGCGATCCCCGTGCGTTCGTGCCCGAGCAGGTATTTCGCATAGGTCCAGCCGCGGTTCTCGTCGCCGACGAGGTTCTCGACTGGCACCTTCACGTCCTCGAAAAACACCTCGTTGACTTCGTGATCCTCGTCGAGCGTGATGATCGGCCGCACGGTGATGCCGGGCGTCTTCATGTCGATCAGCAGGAACGAGATGCCCTCCTGCTTCTTCGCGGCGGGATCGGTGCGCACGAGGCAGAACATCATGTCGGCGTGCTGGCCGAGCGTCGTCCAGGTCTTCTGTCCGTTGACGACGTAATGGTCGCCGTGGCGCTCGGCCCGCGTGCGCAGCGACGCGAGATCCGAGCCGGAACCCGGCTCCGAGTAGCCCTGGCACCACCAGTCGGAACCGTCGAGTATGCGCGGCAGGTAGCGGCGCTTCTGCGCGTCGCTGCCGTACTTCATCAGCACCGGCGCGACCATCGACACGCCGAACGGCAGCACGGTCGGCGCACCGATCCATGCGCATTCCTCGTCCCAGATGTGCCGCTGCGTCGCGTTCCAGCCCGGGCCGCCATACTCGGCCGGCCACGCAGGCGCGGACCACCCGCGCTGGCCGAGAATCCGGTGCCAGCTTGCGTAGTCGTCGCGGTTGAGTCGTTTGTGATCGAGAACCTTGGCGCGCAGTGCGTGAGGCAGGTTCGCCTCGAGCCATGCGCGAATGTCGGCGCGGAACGCGTCGTCGGCGGGGGAATAATCCAGATCCATGCGAAGTGTCTCCTCGCCGCGGCCGACCGGCCCCGGCAAGGACACGCTGCGCAGGCTTATTGCAGCGGTTCTTTCAGCGCGGCAGGAATCGGCAGCGGCATCACGTCGATGCCTTCTTCAACCAAGGCTTGCGCATCCTCCGGCGTCGTGACGCCCCGGATGCTGCGCGCCGGCGCTTCGTTGTAGTGAATGCGCCGCGCTTCCTCGGCAAAGCGCTCGCCCACGTTCTCGGTCTTCTCCAGTACCTCGCGCAGCGCGCGCATCACCTGCGCCTGCAGCGCGCGCGGATCGGCCGGCTTCGCCTGCGTCGCGCCCGACAGGTTCAGGCGCGGCGCGGACGGCATGCGGCTGACCTCGGTCGCCCCGCACACCGGACATTCGACCAGCTTGCGGGACAACTGCGCTTCGAATTCATCGGCGGAAGCGAACCAGCCTTCGAACCGATGACCGTGCGGGCACTGTAAATCGAGGACCTTCATGCTGAATCAGGGCGTTTGACGAGTGTAGCGCAAAAAGCGATTTTGTGAACGGTCGTGCTAAATCAGAATCCGACGGCGCGCGGCGCCGTGTCATCGAATTGTAGCGCGGCGTTCCCGCGGCCGCTGACGCCGTCAGGGCGTGACGGCCGGGCCGAGCGGCCAGGTGCCGGACAGCGCCTTTTCGAGCCACATCGTGCCGATGATCGTCTTCACGTCGGTGATCTGGCCGGTCCGCACCCATTCGAGCACGTCTGGCAGCGTCGCGGTGAAGGTCTCGAGGAATTCGCCGTCGTCGAGCTTGCGCTCGCCGGCCGTCAGGCCACGCGCGAGATACAGGTCGATGAACTCGGTCGAGTAGGAAATGATCGGGTGAATCCGCGCGAGGAACACGTATTCGCGCGCGGTATAGCCCGTTTCTTCGCGCAGCTCGCGCGCCGCGCACGCGAGCGCCCCTTCGTTCGGGTCGAGCTTGCCGGCCGGGAATTCGGCCATCACCTTGCCGATCGGGTAGCGGTACTGGCTTTCCATCAGCACGCGACCATCGTCGAACAGCGGGATCACCATCACCGCGCCCGGGTGCTGCACGTATTCGCGCGTCGCGTGCTTGCCGTCGGGCAGGCGCACGGTGTCACGCTTGAGCTTGAGGAACGCGCCGTCGAAGATGGCCTCGCTTTCGAGACACGTTTCGGTCAGTGCGGCGTCGTGATTCGGCAATTCGGCCATCGGCGGCTCCAAGGTTGAGCGCGACGGCCAGGGGAACAGGCCCTGTGCCGTCAGCGTCGTTTGACGAGATACTGGAACGTGAAGCCGGGAAACGCGAACACGACGAAGAGACTGAACGTGATCGCGTAAAACTGCCAGCCTTGTTCAAAACGGTTGCCGGCGCGCGATTCGAGCCAGAAGCCGAGCGCGCCGACAACGAAGTACAGCACGATCAGCTCGCCGATCCGCACCCACGCGCTCTTCTTCGTCGCGCCGAGCGGCACGACGGCGAAGAGGCGTTGGTTCAGGAACGGCAGGTTGGCGCCCGCGAGCGCCAACAGCACGATAAACCAGCCAGCTGCCGACATTAGAGCGGCAGCGTGTGACGAACTGCCTGCAGGCAGGCCGTCAGCAGCGGGCTCGGGATCAGGCCGAGCACGACGACCGCGACGCCGTTCAGCGCCAGGATCGTGCGCTTGCAGAAATCGCCGGTGATCGGCGTCGTATCCTGCGGTGCATCGAAGTACATCAGCTTGACGATGCGCAGGTAGTAGAACGCGCCGAACAGCGACGTGATCACCGCAAGCACGGCCAGCCACGTGAGGCCCGCGTTGACGGTCGCCTCGAGCACCGCGAGCTTCGCATAGAAGCCGACGGTCGGCGGGATGCCGGCCAGCGAGAACATCATCACCATCATCACGAACGCGAACACCGGGCTGCGCTTGTTCAGGCCCTTGAAGTCGTCGATCGTTTCCGCTTCGAAATCGCGGCGGGCGAGCAGCATGACCACACCGAACGAACCGAGCGTCGTGATCAGGTACACGATCGCGTAGAACATCGCCGAGCTGTATGCGCTCGCCGGTGCCGTCGCGTCGCCCTTCACGATGCCCGCGAGCAGGCCGAGCAGCACGAAGCCCATGTTCGAGATCGCCGAATACGCGAGCATCCGCTTGATGTTGCGCTGGACGATACCGGTGATGTTGCCGACGATCAGCGACAGCGCGGCGAGGATCACGAGCGCCGTCTGCCAGTTCTGCGCGAGCGGCAGCAGACCCATCACCAGGAAACGCAGGCCCCAGCCGAAAGCCGCGACCTTCGGGCCGCCGCCGACGAACAGCGTCATCGCGGTCGGTGCGCCCTGGTAGACGTCCGGCACCCACATGTGGAACGGCACGGCGCCGAGCTTGAACGCGACACCGGCGACGATGAAGATCACGCCGAACATCAGCACGGCCGGATCGGTGTTGCCTTCGACGGCCTTGTACACCTCGCCCAGTTCGAGCGAGCCGGTCGCGCCGTAGAGCATCGAGATGCCGTACAGCACGAAGCCCGACGCGAGCGCGCCCAGCACGTAGTACTTCATCGCGGCTTCGCTCGACTGCGCCGCATCGCGACGCAGCGCGATGATCGCGTACAGCGACAGCGACATCAGTTCCAGACCGAGGTACAGCGTCAGGAAGTTGTTGCCCGACACCATGACCAGCTGCCCGAGCAGCGAGAACATGCCGAGCAGGAACACGTCGCCGCGGAACAGGTCGCGATCTTCGAGGTACTTGCGCGAATAGATGAGCGTCACCGCGAAACCGATCGACACGACGGCCTTCATCAGGCTCGCGAACGAGTCGACGACGATCATCTTCGAGAAGAAGTAGTACTGCTGCGGGTCGAGCGCCTGCACGGCGAACCAGACGCCGGCGACCACCGACGCCACCACCCCGATCAGGTAGGTCAGGCGGCGGCCGGCCGCGCCGGTAAAGGTGTCGTTCAGCCATGCGACGACGATGGCGGCCATCACCAGCGCGTCAGGCAACAGGACATTCATAGGAGCGTTTTGCATGATCTTGATTTCCTCCGCTCGCGCTTACTGGGCCAGCGGCAGCTTCGACTGCGCGACGTGAGAGAGGAGGTTCTCCACCGAAACGTGCATCACGTCGGTGAAGGGCTTCGGATACAGGCCCATCAGCATCGTGAAGGCGGCGAGAATCGCCAGCATCGTGAACTCGCGGCGGTTGATGTCCTTGAGCTTCGCGACGTGATCGTTCGCAACCGCGCCGAAGTACACGCGCTTGTACATCCACAGCGTGTAGGCCGCGCCGAGGATCAGCGTGAACGCCGCGCCGAACGCGATCCAGAAGTTGTACTGGACCGACGCGAGGATCACCATGAACTCGCCGACGAAACCCGACGTGCCCGGCAGGCCGCAGTTGGCCATCGAGAACAGCATCGCGAATGCCGCGAACTTCGGCATCACGTTCACGACGCCGCCGTAGGCCGAGATCTCGCGGGAGTGCACGCGGTCGTACAGCACGCCGATGCAGAGGAACATCGCGCCCGACACGAAGCCGTGCGAGATCATCTGCACGATCGCGCCTTCGACGCCGAGCTGGTTGAAGATGAAGAAGCCGAGCGTGACGAAGCCCATGTGCGCGATCGACGAATACGCGACCAGCTTCTTCATGTCGGCCTGCACCATCGCGACGAGGCCGATGTAGATCACCGCGATCAGCGACAGCGTGATTACGACGGGCGCCAGGAAGTGGCTCGCGTCAGGCGTGATCGGCAGCGAGAAGCGCAGGAAACCGTACGCGCCGAGCTTCAGCATGATCGCCGCCAGCACGACCGAGCCGCCCGTCGGCGCTTCCACGTGCGCGTCCGGCAGCCAGGTGTGCACCGGCCACATCGGCACCTTCACCGCGAATGCGAGGAAGAACGCAATGAACAGCATGATCTGCGGCGTCATCGCGATCTTCGCGTTCTGCCACGTCGCGAGGTCGAACGAGTGCGTTTCCGTGTACAGGTAGATCAGCGCGACCAGCATCAGCAGCGAGCCGGCGAGCGTGTACAGGAAGAACTTGAACGCCGCGTACACGCGGTTCGGGCCGCCCCACACCCCGATGATGATGTACATCGGGATCAGCGTCGCCTCGAAGAACACGTAGAACAGCAGGCCGTCGGCCGACGAGAACACGCCGACCATGATCCCGGACAGGATCAGGAATGCCGCCAGGTACTGCGCCACGTGCTCGGTGATCACTTCCCAGCCTGCGATCACGACGACCACGGTGATCAGCGCAGTCAGCACGACGAACCACATCGAGATGCCGTCGACGCCGAGGTGATACGTGATGTTGAAGCGCTCGATCCACGTCGACTGCTCGACGAACTGCAGCGCGGCCGTGCTGGCATCGAAGCCGGTGACGAGCGGAATCGTCACCACGAGCCCGAGCAGCGAGCCGATCAACGCGAGCCAGCGAGCCGGCCCCGGATTTTTATCGTTACCCACCGCGAGCACGAGGAGGCCGAAGACGATCGGCAGCCAGATCGCGGTACTGAGAATCGGAAAAGCGTGCATTAAGTTGTCCCCCGCCTTATTTGCCGCCGAGCGTTACAAACAGGGTCAGGAGCCCCAGCATGCCGATGATCATGGCGAACGCGTAGTGATAGATGTAACCGGATTGGAGGAAGCGGATCACACCGGCGAACCAGGCGATGAACCTGGCGCTGCCGTTGACGAGGCCGTCGATCACGACGACATCGCCCTCCTTCCACAGGCCGCGGCCGATCGCCACCGAACCGCGGGCGAACACCACTTCGTTGATCTTGTCCATGTAGTACTTGTTGTCCAGCAGCGTGTAGATCGGACCGAACGCTCGGCGGATCGACGCCGGCAGTTCCGGACGCTTCAGGTACAGGAACCATGCGACGATGACGCCGGCGAGCGCGAGGTACACCGGCAGGCCGGACACCGAGTGCAGGCCCATCGACCACCAGTTGGTGAACTCATGGCCCATTTCCTCGAGCGCCGGGTGGTTTTCGCCGATGAAGATCACCTTCTCGAATGCCACGCCGTGCTGGAAGAAGTCGCCGAACAGCATCGGGCCGACCGCGAACGCACCGATGATCACCGACGGAATCGCGAGCAGCACCAGCGGCACCCACACGACCCACGGGGTCTCGTGCGGCTCGTGCGCGTGGTCGTCGTGACCGTGGCCATGGCCGTGATCGTCATGACCGTGCGCGGCCGCCGCGCCCATCGGCGATTCCGGATGCTTCGGCTTGCGGAAGCGCTCTTCGCCGTGGAACACCAGGAAGTACATGCGGAACGAATACAGCGCCGTGACGAACACGCTCGCGACGACTGCGAAGTATGCGAAGCCCGAACCCGGCAGGTGCGACAGCTTCACCGCGTCGATGATCGAATCCTTCGAGTAGAAGCCCGAGAAGAACGGCGTGCCGATCAGCGCGAGCGAACCGACGAGCGACGTGATCCACGTGATCGGCATGTACTTGCGCAGGCCGCCCATGTTGCGCATGTCCTGGTCGTGGTGCATGCCGATGATCACCGAACCCGCGCCGAGGAACAGCAGCGCCTTGAAGAACGCGTGCGTCATCAGGTGGAACACGGCGACCGGGTAGGCGGACACGCCGAGCGCGACCGTCATGTAGCCGAGCTGCGACAGCGTCGAGTACGCGACGACGCGCTTGATGTCGTTCTGGACGATCCCGAGGAAGCCCATGAACAGCGCCGTGATCGCACCGATCACCGTGATGAACGACAGCGCGGTGTCCGACAGCTCGAACAGCGGCGACATGCGCGTGACCATGAAGATGCCGGCCGTCACCATCGTCGCCGCGTGAATCAGCGCCGAGATCGGGGTCGGGCCTTCCATCGAGTCCGGCAGCCACACGTGCAGCGGGAACTGTGCCGACTTACCCATCGCGCCGATGAACAGGCAGATACAGGCGACGGTCAGCAGGCCCCAGTCGGTGCCCGGGAAGTGCAGGCTCGCGAGTTCCGCGCGCTTCGCGAACACGTCGCCGTAGTTCATCGAACCGGCGAACGCGAGCAGCAGGCCGATGCCGAGCAGGAAGCCGAAGTCGCCGACGCGGTTCACGAGGAACGCCTTCATGTTCGCGTAGATCGCGCTCTCACGCGTGAAGTAGAAGCCGATCAGCAGGTACGACACCAGACCCACCGCTTCCCAGCCGAAGAACAGCTGCAGGAAGTTGTTGCTCATCACGAGCATCAGCATCGAGAACGTGAACAGCGAGATGTACGAGAAGAAGCGCTGGTAGCCGTCTTCTTCCGACATGTAGCCGATCGTGTAGATGTGCACCATCAGCGAGACGAAGGTCACGACGACCATCATCATCGCGGTCAGCGAATCGACGAGGAAGCCGACTTCCATCTTCAGCGAGCCGACGTTCATCCATTCGTAGACGGTCGCGTTGAAGCTCGCGCCGCCCATCACGTCGACGAAGACTTTCGCCGACAGGAGGAACGCGATCATCACGCCGAGGATCGTGATCCGGTGTGCGCCCTTGCGCCCGACTGCGTTCCCGAACAGCCCCGCAATCAGCGAGCCGGCCAGCGGAGCGAGCGGAATCGCCAGCAGCAGGTTTTCATTGAGTGTCGTTGACATAACAGCGTTGCCTGAAATTAACCTTTGAGCTGATCGAGATCCTCGACATTGATCGTGTCGAGCTTACGGAACAGGGTCACCAGAATCGCGAGACCGATCGCGGCTTCCGCTGCGGCGACGGTCAGCACGAAGAACACGAAGATCTGGCCGTGCACGTCGCCGAGGTAGTGCGAGAACGCGACGAAGTTGGTGTTCACCGCGAGCAGCATCAGTTCGATCGCCATCAGGATGATGATGATGTTGCGGCGGTTCAGGAAGATCCCGACGATCGCGATCGCAAACAGGATCGCGCCGAGCACAAGGTAATGAGCAAGACTCAACATGGTTTTCTCTCCTCCGCTTAGCCGTTGGCGCCCGTGCCGGCTTCGCTCTGGGCCGTTTCCGGCTGCGGCTTTTCCGCTTCCATCTTCACGAGGCGCACGCGGTCGTTGCGACGCACCTTGACCTGATCCGACACGCGCTGGCGCTTGCTGTCCTTGCCCTTGCGCTCGGTCAGCGCGACCGCGGCGATGATCGCGACGAGCAGCACGAGGCCCGCGATTTCGAATGCGAAGATGTAGTCGGTGTAGATGATCTTGCCGATCAGGCGCGTGTTCGCCCAGCCGGTGTACGCGCCCGACGCCATCGCATGCACCGGCGCTTCCGTCGCGCCGTAGCCGCGCCACAGGATCAGTGCGGTCTCGACGACGATGATCGCGCCGACGACGGTCGCCATCGGCACGAACTTCCTGAAGTCGCGCCGCAGGAAGTCGATGTTGATGTCGAGCATCATCACGACGAACAGGAACAGCACCATCACGGCGCCCACGTAGACCAGCACCAGCAGGATCGCGAGGAACTCCGCTTCCAGCAGCATCCAGATCGCAGCGGCGTTGAAGAACGCCAGCACAAGGAAAAGCGCAGACGCCACCGGGTTGCGCGAAGTGATCACCTTCAGCCCTGATACCACCAGGAGCAGCGCGAAGATGTAGAACAGTACGGTCGTGAATTCCATGATTACCGGTTCATCGTTAGGCCATAGTCAGGCGCGGCTTGCGAAACGCAGGTCGCGTGCCGCACCCGTCGCGGCGGCTCGGCCCGCACGTGTCGGGCCGGCACTCCATACACAATCAACGATACGGCGCGTCGGCAGCCTTCGCCGCTGCGATGTCCTTCTCGTAGCGATCGCCCACCGCGAGCAGCATTTCCTTCGTGAAGTACAGATCGCCGCGCTTTTCGCCGTGGTACTCGAGAATCTGCGTCTCGACGATCGAATCGACCGGGCAGCTCTCTTCGCAGAAACCGCAGAAGATGCACTTCGTCAGGTCGATGTCGTAGCGCGTCGTGCGGCGCGTATTGTCCGCACGCGTTTCCGATTCGATCGTGATCGCCATCGCCGGGCACACGGCTTCGCACAGCTTGCACGCGATGCAGCGCTCTTCGCCGTTCTCGTAGCGGCGCAGCGCGTGCAGCCCGCGGAAACGCGGCGAAATCGGCGTCTTTTCTTCCGGGAACTGCACGGTGAACTTGCGTCGGAACGCGTAACGCCCGGTCAGTGCGAGCCCCTTCAGCAGCTCGGTCAGGAAGAAGGTCTTAAAGAAATGTTGGATTGCCGTCATGATTTCGTCCGACCTTTATTTCCAGATGTTGAGCGGCGACATGATCCAGAAGCCGACCACGACCACCCAGATCACGGTCACCGGCAGGAACACCTTCCAGCCCAGACGCATGATCTGGTCGTAACGGTAACGCGGGAACGTCGCACGGACCCAGATGAACACCGACAGCAGCGCGAAGACTTTCAGCACCAGCCAGAAGATGCCCGGGATGAACGACAGGAATTCGAACGGCGCGTCCCAGCCGCCGAGGAACAGCGTTGCCGCGAGCGCCGAGATCACGATCATGTTGATGTACTCGGCGAGGAAGAACAGCGCGAACGCCATGCCCGAGTAATCGATCATGTGACCGGCAACGATTTCCGACTCCCCTTCCACCACGTCGAACGGGTGGCGGTTCGTTTCGGCGATGCCCGAGATGAAGTAGACGACGAACGCCGGCAACAGCGGCAGCCAGTTCCACGACAGGAAGTTCACGCCGTGGCCCGCGAAGAAGCCGTGCTGCTGCGAGCCGACGATTTCCGACAGGTTCAGGCTGCCGGCCGTCATCAGCACGAGCACCAGCGCGAAGCCCATCGAAATTTCGTACGACACCATCTGTGCGGCCGCGCGCATCGCGCCGAGGAACGCGTACTTCGAGTTCGACGCCCAGCCGGCGAGAATCACCGCATACACGCCGACCGACGAGATCGCCATTGCGTACAGCAGGCCTGCGTTGATATTCGCGAGCACCGCCTCGGCCTGGAACGGGATCACGGCCCACACCGCGAATGCCGGCACCACGGTCATCACCGGTGCGATCAGGTACAGCCAGCGGCTTGCGGCGGTCGGCTGGATCACTTCCTTCAGCAGCAGTTTCAGCACGTCGGCGATCGGCTGCAGCAGGCCGGCGGGGCCGACGCGGTTCGGGCCGAGACGCACGTGGATCCAGCCGATCAGCTTGCGTTCCCACAGAATCAGGTACGCAACGCACAGCAGGATCACGACGGCGACGACGAGGATGCGCACGAGCGCCCACACCGTCGGCCACGCGACGCCGAGAAGCTCGGTTCCGCCCGAGTTGATCGTATCGAACAAGCTCATTTACGCCTTCTCCACCACCAGTTCACCGGACAGGCTGCCGAGCGCTGCGCCGGCAGGCGTTGCCGCCGACACGCGAACGACCGTCTCCGCAAGATTTTCGTCGCGCACGGCCGGCAACTGCACCGTACGATCGCCCTGGCGCACGCGCACCGCGTCGCCATCCTTCAGGCCCAGCTTGTCGAACAGCGCAGCCGGCAGGCCTGCGGCGTTCGCCGTCTTCGCGGCCACCGTCAGGTGCAGCGCACCTGCGCGGCGCACCAGTGCGTCGGCGTGATAGATCGGCACGTCGGCGAGGCGCTCGAAGCCGCCGTTCGCCGCCAGCGCAGCGCGCGACGGTGCGGTTGCCGTCTTGTTCGACAGCCGGCCCGTGACGCCCGTAACGCCCGCGTCGCCGAGTGCGGCCACGCGCACTTCTTCAGCGGTTTCGTATTCGAAGTTCGGCAGGCCGAGCAGGCTGCCGAGCACGCGCAGCACCTTCCACGCCGGACGCGTGTCGCCGAGCGGGCGTACGACGCCGTTGAAGCTCTGCACCGTGCCTTCCGCGTTGATGAACGTGCCGGACGTCTCGGTGAACGGCGCGATCGGCAGCAGCACATCCGCGTAGTCGAGGCCATGCTTGAACGGCGACATCACGACGACCATTTCGGCCTGGTTCAGTGCCGCGAGCGCCTGCGCCGGATCGACGGTGTCGAATTCCGGCTCGACGTTCAGCAGCACGTAGCCCTTGCGCGGTTGCGCGAACGCTTCGCGCGCGTTCAGGCCGCCTTCGCCCGGCAGCGCGTTGACGACGTGCGCGCCAACCGTGTTCGCCGCTTCGGTCAGGAAACCGAACGTCGCACCGGTGTTGTCGGCGATCCACTGCGCGACGGCGTGCAGCTTCGCGAATTCCGGATGACGGACCGCTGCGTTGCCGAGCAGCACTGCGCGGCGCTCGCCGTTCGCGAGCGATTGCGCGACAGCCTGCGCGGCCGGCGATGCCGTGACGCCCGCGAGCGTGTCGGGCAGCGCGACGCCGCGCAGTTGCGCGACGGCTGCGGCCACGCCGGCCAGTTCGTCGAGCCATGCCGACGGCGCGGCAACGATGCGTTGCGCGGTCGGGATCAGTGCGTCGTCGCCGGTCGCGTGCAGGAAGTGCAGCTTCGCACCGCTCTTCGCGGCCTGACGCAGGCGTGCGGCAAACAGCGGATGGTCGCGGCGCAGCATCGAACCGACGACGAAGGCGGCGTTCAGGTTCGACAGGTCGGCGATCGGCATGCCGAGCCACGGCGCGCCCTGGACCGGTGCCGAGAAATCCTGCTGGCGCAGACGGAAATCGACGTTCGGCGTCTTCAGTTCGTTCGCGAGCTGCTTCACGAGGAACAGCTCTTCAGCGGTGCTGTGCGCGCTCGCGAGCATCGCCAGCGCATTCGCGCCGTGATCCGCGCTGATGCCCTTCAGGCCCTTCGCGACGTATTCGAGCGCGGTCTGCCAGTCGGTCTCGATCCACTGGCCGCCCTGCTTCAGCATCGGCTTGGTCAGGCGCTCTTCGCTGTTGAGGCCTTCGTACGAGAAACGGTCCTTGTCCGAGATCCAGCACTCGTTGATCGCTTCGTTCTCGAACGGCAGCACGCGCATCACGCGGTTGTTCTTCACCTGCACGACGAGGTTCGCGCCGACGGAATCGTGCGGGCTCACCGACTTGCGACGCGACAGTTCCCAAGTACGGGCGCTGTAGCGGAACGGCTTGCTGGTCAGCGCACCGACCGGGCACAGATCGATCATGTTGCCCGACATTTCGGAATCGACCGTCTTGCCGACGAACGTCGTGATTTCCGAGTGCTCGCCGCGGCCCAGCATGCCGAACTCCATCACGCCGGCGATTTCCTGGCCGAAGCGGACGCAGCGCGTGCAGTGGATGCAGCGCGACATCTCTTCCATCGAGATCAGCGGGCCCACGTTCTTGTGGAACACCACGCGCTTCTCTTCCGAGTAGCGCGACGACGACTTGCCGTAGCCGACCGCGAGATCCTGCAGCTGGCATTCGCCGCCCTGGTCGCAGATCGGGCAATCGAGCGGGTGGTTGATGAGGAGGAATTCCATCACCGACTGCTGCGCCTTCACCGCCTTGTCGGACTGGGTGTGGACGATCATGCCGGCCGACACGGGGGTCGCACAGGCAGGCACGGCCTTCGGCATCTTCTCGACTTCGACGAGACACATCCGGCAGTTGGCCGCAACCGACAGTTTCTTGTGATAGCAGAAGTGAGGAATGTACTTGTCCGCCTTGTGCGCAGCCTGGATCACCATGCTGCCTTCGGGCACCTCGACCTTCTGGCCGTCTATTTCAAGTTCAACCATGATGGTGAATGGTCCTTAACCTATTTCCGCTCGTTCGCGCATTCGCTCGACCGCGCGCTCAAATTCCGCAACCGGGTTTCGCTTCAGGCAGCCGCCGCGGCCGTTGCCGCGTGCGCATGACCGCCGACCATGCAGTGCTTGTGCTCGACGTGGTACGCGAATTCGTCCCAGTAGTGCTTGAGCATCCCGCGCACCGGCATCGCCGCCGCATCGCCGAGCGCGCAGATCGTGCGGCCCATGATGTTCTCTGCCACCGAATTCAGCAGGTCCAGATCTTCCTGGCGGCCTTCGCCGTGCTCGATACGGTTCACGACGCGATACAGCCAGCCCGTACCTTCGCGGCACGGCGTGCACTGGCCGCACGACTCCTCGTAGTAGAAGTACGACAGGCGCAGCAGCGAGCGCACCATGCAGCGCGTCTCGTCCATCACGATCACCGCGCCCGAACCGAGCATCGAACCCGCTTTCGCGATCGAGTCGTAGTCGAGGTCGGTCTGCATCATGATGTCGCCCGGGATCACCGGCGCGGACGAGCCGCCCGGAATCACGGCCTTGATCTTCTTGCCGCCGCGCATCCCGCCCGCGAGCTCCATCAGCGTCGCGAACGGCGTGCCGAGCGGCACTTCATAGTTGCCCGGACGCTCGACGTCGCCCGACACCGAGAAGATCTTCGTGCCGCCGTTGTTCGGCTTGCCGATTTCAAGGTAATTCTGCGGCCCGATGGACAGCAGGAACGGCACCGCGGCGAACGTCTCGGTGTTGTTGATCGTGGTCGGCTTGCCGTACACGCCGAAGCTCGCCGGGAACGGCGGCTTGAAGCGCGGCTGGCCCTTCTTGCCTTCGAGCGATTCGAGCAGCGCCGTTTCCTCGCCGCAGATGTACGCGCCGTAACCGTGGTGCGCGTGCAGCTGGAACGAGAATTCCGAGCCCATGATGTTGTCGCCCAGGAAGCCCGCCTGGCGCGCTTCCTCGAGCGCAGCCTCGAAGCGTCGATACACTTCGAAGATTTCGCCGTGGATGTAGTTGTAGCCGACGGTGATGCCCATCGCGTACGCGCCGATGGCCATGCCTTCGATCAGCGCGTGCGGGTTCCAGCGCAGGATGTCGCGATCCTTGAACGTGCCCGGCTCGCCTTCGTCCGAGTTGCAGACGAGGTACTTCTGCCCCGGGAACTGACGCGGCATGAAGCTCCACTTCAGGCCGGTCGGGAAGCCCGCACCGCCGCGGCCGCGCAGGCCCGACGCCTTGACGTCGGCGATCACCTGCTCGGGCGTAATCTTTTCTTCGAGAATGCGGCGCAGCTGCTTGTAGCCGCCGCGCGCAACGTAATCTTCGAGATGCCAGTTCTCGCCGTTCAGACCAGCGAGGATCAGCGGTTTGATGTGACGGTCGTGGAGGGACGTCATTTCGAGAGCTCCTCAAGCAGCTGGTCGATCTTCTCGCGGCTCATGAAGCTGCACATTCTGTGATTGTTCACCAGCAGCACCGGCGCATCGCCGCACGAGCCCATGCATTCGCCTTCCTTCAGCGTGAACTTGCCGTCCGGCGTGGTTTCGCCGAAGTCGATGCCGAGCTTCTGTTTCAGGTAATCGGCGGTCGCTTCCGCGCCACCGTGCGGACCGAGCTGGCACGGCAGGTTCGTGCAGAGCGTGATCTTGTGCTTGCCGACAGGCTTGAGCTCGTACATCGTGTAGAACGTCGCGACTTCCTGCACGGCGACGGCCGGCATGCCGAGATAGTCCGCGACGAACTGCATCAGTTCGGGCGACAGCCAGCCATGCTCTTCCTGAGCAACGGCCAACGCCGACATCACGGCGGACTGTTTCTGATCGGCGGGATACTTCGTCAACGCTCGATCGATTTCCTTCAGGCCTTCAGCTGAGATCATTTTCAGACACGACTCTTTCAATTCCTACCGAACGAACAACCTGCCGCACACTGGGGTGCATGGACGGCAGACCTGGCGCTCACTGTTGACAGCTTGCGAAGCCGCGCCGGTTCAGCGCGCTTCGCGTGTGACTTGCTGCTCGCCGCCCGTATCGCGGGCGGCGCAACCATCAGCGATCGATTTCGCCGAACACGATGTCCTGCGTACCGATGATCGTGACGGCGTCAGCAATCATGTGGCCGCGCGCCATTTCGTCGAGCGACGCGAGATGCGCGAAGCCCGGTGCGCGGATCTTCAGGCGGTACGGCTTGTTCGCGCCGTCCGACACGAGATAGATGCCGAATTCGCCCTTCGGATGCTCGACCGCCGCATACGCTTCGCCTTCCGGCACGTGAAAACCTTCGGTGAAGAGCTTGAAATGGTGGATCAAGTCCTCCATGTTCGTCTTCATGCCGACGCGCGACGGCGGCGCAACCTTGTGATTGTCCGTCATCACGGGGCCCGGATTCTTGCGGAGCCACTCAATACATTGTTTCGCGATACGCACCGACTGACGCATTTCCTCGACACGCACCAGGTAGCGGTCGTAGCAGTCGCCGTTCACGCCGACCGGCACGTCGAAATCCATGCGGTCGTACACTTCGTACGGCTGCTTCTTGCGCAGGTCCCACGCGATGCCCGAGCCGCGCAGCATCGGGCCCGTCAGGCCCATCTGCAGCGCACGTTCCGGGCTGACCACGCCGATGCCGACCAGACGCTGCTTCCAGATCCGGTTGTCGGTCAGCAGCGTTTCGTATTCGTCGACGCACTTCGGGAAGCGCGTGAAGAAATCGTCGATGAAGTCGAGCACCGAACCCTGGCGCGCCTCGTTCATCCGCGCGAGCGCCTTCTCGTTGCGGATCTTGGACGCCTTGTATTGCGGCATTGCGTCAGGCAGATCGCGATAGACGCCGCCCGGACGGTAGTACGCCGCGTGCATCCGGGCGCCGGACACCGCTTCGTACACGTCCATCAGGTCTTCGCGCTCGCGGAATGCGTACAGGAACACCGCCATCGCGCCGACGTCGAGTGCGTGCGCGCCGATCCACATCAGGTGGTTCAGCACGCGCGTGACTTCGTCGAACAGCACGCGGATGTACTGCGCGCGCTCCGGCACGTCGATGCCGAGCAGCTTCTCGATCGCGAGCACGTAGCCGTGCTCGTTGACCATCATCGACACGTAGTCGAGACGGTCCATATACGGCACGGACTGGATGAAGGTCTTGGTTTCGGCGAGCTTTTCGGTCGCGCGATGCAGCAGGCCGATGTGCGGATCGGCACGCTGGATGACTTCGCCGTCGAGCTCGAGCACGAGGCGCAGCACGCCGTGCGCTGCCGGGTGCTGCGGGCCGAAGTTGAGCGTGTAGTTCTTGATGTCTGCCATGACGCCCTCTTAATGTTTCAGACCGCCATAGCGATCCTCGCGGATCACGCGCGGCGTGATTTCGCGCGGCTCGATCGTCACCGGCTGGTAGACGACCCGCTTCTCTTCCGGGTCGTAGCGCATTTCGACGTAGCCCGACACCGGGAAGTCCTTGCGGAACGGATGGCCGATGAAACCGTAGTCGGTCAGGAGGCGGCGCAGGTCCGGGTGGCCTTCGAACACGAGGCCGTACAGGTCGAACGCTTCACGCTCGTACCAGTTCGAGGAGGTCCAGATGTCGACGACCGACGGCACGATCGGCAGATCGTCGTCCGGCGCGAACACACGCACGCGCAGGCGCCAGTTGTTCGTCACCGACAGCAGGTGCGACACGGCCGCGAAACGCGGACCGTCGTACGCACCGTCGCCGTACGTCTGGTAGTCGATGCCGCACAGGTCGATCAGCTGCTCGAAACGGAGCTTCGGATCGTCGCGCAGCGTCTTTGCGACTTCGAGGTAATCGCTCGCCTTCACGACGAGCGTCAGTTCACCAACTGCTTCGGTGAGGCTCACCACGCGCGCGCCGAGCGCGGCTTCGAGGTTCGCCTTGAGGGTCTCGATTTTGCTTGCCATATTGAGGGGACGCTCGGGGCTTTATTGACGGGCGATGGTGTTGGTGCGGCGAATCTTCGCCTGCAGCTGGATCACGCCGTAGACCAGCGCCTCGGCCGTCGGCGGACAGCCCGGCACGTAGACGTCGACCGGCACGATTCGATCGCAGCCGCGCACCACCGAATACGAGTAGTGGTAGTAGCCGCCGCCGTTTGCGCACGACCCCATCGAGATCACCCAGCGCGGCTCGGCCATCTGGTCGTAGACGCGGCGCAGCGCGGGCGCCATCTTGTTGCAGAGCGTGCCGGCGACGATCATCACGTCCGACTGACGCGGGCTCGGACGGAACACGACCCCGAACCGATCCAGATCGTAGCGGGCCGCGCCCGCATGCATCATCTCGACGGCGCAACACGCGAGCCCGAACGTCATCGGCCACAGCGAGCCCGTGCGCGTCCAGTTGATCAGCTTGTCAGCCGTGGTGGTGACAAACCCTTCCTTCAAGACCCCTTCGATACTCATTTGCTTTCCACTCCAGACGGGCGACCGAGCGTGGCCACCCATGCAAACCGGCGATTAACCCATTACTCCCAGTCGAGGCCGCCTTTCTTCCAGATGTAGGCAAAGCCCAGCAGGAATTCGAGCAGAAAAATCATCATTGCGATGAAACCGGGCCAGCCAATGTCGCGCAGCGCGACGCCCCACGGAAACAGGAACGCGGTTTCGAGATCGAAGATGATGAACAGGATGGCGACGAGATAGTACCGGACATCGAACTTCATCCGCGCATCTTCGAAGGCTTCGAAGCCGCATTCGTACGGCGCGTTCTTTTCGACGTCGGGCCTGCTGGGACCGAGAAGCTTGCCGATACTGACCAGCGCTATACCTAAACCAGTGCCCACAAGGAGGAACAACAAGACGGGGTAATAGGCTGCGAGGTTCAAGGCAATCCTCTATCGGTTGGTTCTGAGCGTCCGGAGAATAACACTATCCGGCGGAAGGAATCATTTCGGACTACCTGCGATCGCAAGACAACCGCAAGCGTACCCCACAAATGAAAAATGCCAGCCACGTGAAGCGGCTGGCATTGAGTAACTTTGGTGCCGACGGCGAGACTCGAACTCGCACAGCTTTCGCCACTACCCCCTCAAGATAGCGTGTCTACCAATTTCACCACGTCGGCACTGCATGCAACCGGGGTTGTAACTACTTGTTTCCCGCGAATCGCTTCAAGAATTAAATTCTAACCTGACTGTCAGAATTGTTCAACGCACAAACGCAAAAAATTTAAATTTTTATTTCGGGACGTCCTGGCCCGGCGCATGCGCAGCCGAACCCGCAGCCGCGGACGCAGCAACGGCAGGCGCGGACGCTGCCGACGTCGGCGCCGACGCGGTTGCCGCAGCGCCGAGCACGCCAACCGACGGCTGCGACTTGTACGAACCGAGGTAGGTCAGTGCGAGCGTCGCGACGAAGAAGAGCGTCGCCAGCACGGCGGTCGTGCGCGACAGGAAGTTCGCGGAGCCCGTCGCACCGAACAGGCTGCCCGACGCGCCGCTGCCGAATGCAGCGCCCATGTCGGCACCCTTGCCGTGCTGCAGCAGCACGAGACCAATCACACCCAGTGCAGACAGCACCTGCACCACGATAATCAGCGTTTTCAAATACAGCATCACACCCACCCGTATGGATCAGGCGACCCGCTTGCGCGGGCCGCCGTCATGGTTCAATTCGATCCCGGCCCGCTTAGCGCGCGGCCCGGCAGATCGCCAGAAAATCTTCCGCCTTCAGCGACGCGCCGCCGATCAGGCCGCCGTCGATGTCCGGCTGTGCGAACAACTCTTCCGCGTTGTCCGGCTTCACGCTGCCACCATACAGCACCGACACGTCAGCCGCGCCCTTCGCCGCGAGCCGCGCACGCAGGAACGCGTGCACCTGCTGCGCCTGTGCCGACGTCGCGCTCTTGCCCGTACCGATCGCCCAGACCGGTTCGTACGCGACGACGATGCGCGCAGCCTCGTCGGTCGACAGCACGGCCAGCACCGCGTCGAGCTGCGCGCCGACGACCTGCTCGGTCGCCCCCGCCTCACGCTCGTCGAGCGTCTCGCCGACGCACACGACCGGCGTCAGGCCGGCCGCGAGCGCACGCTGCGTCTTCGCGGCGACCGTCTCGTTGCGCTCGCCGTGATACGCGCGGCGCTCCGAGTGACCGACGATCGCATAGCGCGCACCGAATTCCGCGATCATCGCCGCGGCAACCTCGCCCGTATACGCGCCCTGCTCGTGTGCGGACACGTCCTGCGCGCCCCACGCGACCCGGCCGCCGTCGAGCTGGCCCTGAACCTGCGCGAGATACGGGAACGGCACGCACACGCCGATCGCCGTTTCTGCCGGCACCGATTCCGCGCCCTGCGCCACCTCGTTCAGCAATGCCTGGTTGCCGGCCAGCCGGCCGTGCATCTTCCAGTTGCCGATCACACGCTTTGTTCTCTGTTTCGACATCGTTTGTCCCGTCATCGACGGGCCGGTAACCGGCCGTCAGGTTTGATCTGGCGAAGCAAACCGGCGATTTTACTGCGGCGCGATTGAACCGGTCAAACCGCGCATGTCAAGTACCGATCAGCTGTTCGCGCCCCAATCGAGCACGATCTTGCCAATATGCTCGCCGCTTTCCATCAGCGCATGTGCCTGCGCGGCCTCCGCGGCAGGCAGCACGCGGTAGATCACGGGCTTGATGCGACCGTCGGCGAGCAGCGGCCACACGCGCGCCTTCAGTTGCGCGGCAATGCGCGCCTTGAACTCGACCGGGCGCGGCCGCAGCGTCGAGCCGGTCACCGTCAGCCGGCGGCGCAGGATCTCGTTCAGGTTGATCTCGGCCTTCGCGCCGCCGAGCAGCGCGATCAGCACGAGACGGCCGCCGTCCGCGAGCGCGGAGAGCTCGCGCGGCACGTACGCGCCCGCGACCATGTCGAGTATCACGTCGACGCCGCGATCGTGCGTCAGCGACTTCACGACTTCGACGAAATCCTCGGTCTTGTAGTTGATTGCGCGCTCGGCACCCAGCGCCTCGCACGCGCGGCACTTGTCGGCGTTGCCGGCGGTCGCGAGCACGCGGAAGCCGAGTGCGTGCGCGATCTGGATCGCCGTCACGCCGATGCCGCTCGAGCCGCCCTGCACGAGCAGCGTTTCCTGCGCACCGCCCTCGCCCGCGCCCAGCTGCGCGCGGTCGAATACGTTGCTCCACACCGTGAAATACGTCTCCGGCAGCGACGCGGCCTCGATGTCGGTCAGCCCGTCCGGCACCGGCAGGCATTGCGGCAGCGGCGCGACCGCGTATTCCGCGTAGCCGCCGCCCGCGAGCAGCGCACAGACGCGATCGCCGAGTTTCAGGCCGAACGGGTTGAGCGCAGGATCGGACAGGTCGCCGCCGACGATCTCGCCCGCGACCTCGAGGCCCGGCAGGTCCGACGCGCCCGGCGGCGGCGCATATGCGCCCTTGCGCTGGAACACGTCCGGACGGTTGATGCCGGACGCCGCCACCTTGATCAGCACTTCGCCGCGCTGCGGCTCGGGGCGCGGACGCTCGGCGAGCTTCAGGACTTCGGGGGCGCCGAATTCGGTGATTTCGATGGCTTTCATGTACGTCGCTCCAGGATCGGGTTCGGATTGCGCGCCCCGCCCGCAGGCATGGGACGCATCGCAGGCGCCACCGCGCGTGCCTGTTGCATGACGGGCCTGCTGCACGCGCACGATGCTACAGAAAAAACGGCCGGCGCGCTTTCGCGCAGCCGGCCGTTCGTACCCGCCCGTCCGCTTACTGCTGCGGCGGCGTATCCGCTTGTGACGCTGCCGCTTCGTTCAGGAGCGCCTTGGCCGACAGACGCACGCGACCCTTCTCGTCCGTCTGGATCACCTTGACCTTCACGTGCTGGCCTTCCTTCAGGTAATCGTTGATGTCCTTCACACGCTCGTTGACGATTTCCGAGATGTGCAGCAGGCCATCCTTGCCCGGCAGCAGGTTCACGATCGCACCGAAATCGAGCAGCTTCAGCACCGTGCCTTCGTACACCTGGCCGACTTCGATCTCGGCCGTGATGTTCTCGATGCGCTTCTTCGCTTCGGCCATGCCTTCGCTGTTCGTGCTCGCGATCGTCACGACGCCGTCATCCGAGATGTCGATCGTCGTGCCCGTTTCTTCGGTCAGCGCGCGGATCACCGAACCGCCCTTGCCGATCACGTCGCGGATCTTTTCCGGGTTGATCTTGATCGTGATCATGCGCGGCGCGAATTCGGACAGTTGCGTGTTCGCACCCGACACCGCCGACGTCATCTTGCCGAGGATGTGCATGCGGCCTTCCTTCGCCTGCGCGAGCGCGACCTGCATGATTTCCTTCGTGATGCCCTGGATCTTGATGTCCATCTGCAGCGCGGTCACGCCCTGCTCCGTACCGGCCACCTTGAAGTCCATGTCGCCGAGGTGATCTTCGTCGCCGAGGATGTCGGTCAGCACTGCAAACTTGTTGCCTTCCAGGATCAGGCCCATCGCGATGCCCGCGACGTGCGCCTTCATCGGCACGCCGGCATCCATCAGCGCGAGGCAGCCGCCGCACACCGACGCCATCGACGACGAACCGTTCGACTCGGTGATTTCCGACACGACGCGGATCGAGTAGCCGAATTCGTCGGCGCTCGGCAGGCACGCGACGAGCGCGCGCTTCGCGAGGCGGCCGTGGCCGATTTCGCGGCGCTTCGGCGAGCCGACGCGGCCCGTTTCGCCGGTCGCGAACGGGGGCATGTTGTAGTGGAGCATGAAGCGGTCGCGGTATTCGCCTTCGAGCGCGTCGATGATCTGCTCGTCACCCTTCGTGCCGAGCGTCGCGACGACCAGCGCCTGCGTTTCGCCGCGCGTGAACAGCGCCGAACCGTGGGTGCGCGGCAGCACGCCCGTACGGATCTCGATCGGACGCACGGTACGCGTGTCGCGGCCGTCGATACGCGGCTCGCCGTTCAGGATCTGCGAACGGACGATCTTTGCCTCGATGTCGAACAGGACGTTGCCGACGGTGGCCTTGTCGGCCGCGACCGTGCCGGCCGCCTGCGCGTCTTCCTCGAGCTTCGCCGAAGTCGCCGAGTAGACTTCCTTCAGCTTCGCCGAGCGGGCTTGCTTGTCGCGGAGCTGGTAAGCGGCGAGCAGGTCGTTCTGCGCCAGTTCGGTCACGCGCGCAATCAGCGCCTCGTTCTTCGGCGCCGGCTGCCAGTCCCACTCGGGCTTGCCGCCTTCGCGCACGAGTTCGTGGATCGCGTCGATCGCCGTCTGCATCTGCTCGTGGCCGAACACCACGGCGCCCAGCATCACGTCTTCCGTCAGCTGTTCCGCTTCCGATTCGACCATCAGCACCGCGCGTTCCGTACCCGCAACGACGAGGTCGAGGCTCGACGCCTTGATCTGGTCACGCGTCGGGTTCAGCACGTACGCGTTGTCGATGTACGCGACACGCGCCGCGCCGACCGGGCCATTGAACGGCAGGCCCGAAATGGCGAGCGCAGCCGATGCGCCGATCAGTGCGGGGATGTCCGCCGGGATTTCCGGGTTCACGGACAGCACGTGGATCACGACCTGCACTTCGTTGTAGAAGCCTTCCGGGAACAGCGGGCGCAGCGGACGGTCGATCAGGCGCGACGTCAGCGTCTCGTGCTCCGACGGACGGCCTTCGCGGCGGAAGAAACCGCCCGGGATCTTGCCGGCCGAGTAGGTCTTCTCGATGTAGTCGACGGTCAGCGGGAAGAAATCCTGGCCCGGCTTTGCCGACTTCGCGCCGACGACGGTCGCGAGCACGACGGTGTCTTCGACGTCGACGATCACGGCGCCGCTTGCCTGGCGCGCGACTTCACCGGTTTCGAGGCGCACCTTGTGCTGGCCCCACTGGAATTCCTTCACGACCTTGTTGAACATGGACATGGTTGCTCCTTTCGATTCGTTCATAACATTCGCCGCACCGGCAAACCGTTGCGGCGGCGTCCCGGCCGAATCACCCGGAGCAAGGTGTGTTTTTTATGCCATTCCAGCGTGGCGCTTGCGCAGCACCGCGCTGGAATGACACAAATCCCGACCCCGGTATCGGCCGTTCGGGCGGCCCGGCATCAAACGGCCGGACTGCCCGCGGTGCGTGTGACGCTACGCACCGCGCAAAAACAAAATGCCTGTATCAGCGCACTGACACAGGCATCTTGCTGACGGCAATCGCGCCGCTTACTTACGCAGACCCAGCTTCTCGATCAGCGCGCGGTAACGGTCGGCATCCTTGCCCTTGAGGTAGTCGAGCAGCTTGCGGCGGCGGCTCACCATGCGCAGCAGGCCGCGGCGGCTGTGGTGATCCTTCGCGTGGGTCTTGAAGTGACCCGTCAGTTCCACGATACGTGCGGTCAGCAGTGCGACCTGGACTTCGGGCGACCCCGTGTCATTGGTGCCACGTGCGAACTGAGCAACGACTTCCGACTTCTTGATATCTGCGACAGACATTTGATTTCCTTTCTGACTGAACAGGCGGACACGGAAGAATGGCCGTGCCGTGATTTACAACCGGCGGGCATTGTAGCACAAGTCTTCGCCACGCCGAACCGGTTTGTCATGGCCGCGTCATCGAGCAGGTGGACGGCATCTCCGTGCGTTGCGCCGGCACCGCCAGCACCGTGCGAAAGCCATAGCCCGAGCCCTCGTTGTCGAAGCGCACGCCGGGCGCGCCGACCTTGTCCATGTCCATCACATAAAGGGGCTGGATCAGCTGGTGATCCTGCGCGCGCATCGTCGACGCATGAAAGCCGTTGTCGAACGACAGCCCTTCGAGCGCGCGCGCGACGGCCACCGGATCGGCGGAGCCCGCGCGGTTCATCGCGGCCGCCAGCATCTCGATCATCAGGCTCATCCGCAGCACCGGGTAGTCGTCCTGCGCGGCCGGGAAACGGGTCCGGAACGCGCGGTAGAATGCATCCGACTTCGCGCCGCCCGCGTTCGGATGCCAGTCCGCAACGGCGACCACGCGCCCGACGCCCGCGTCGCCGAGCGCCGCCGGCGCGCCGAGGCTGTTGCCATAGAACGTGTAGAACTTCGCGTTCAGCCCCTGCTCGCGCGCGGCCTTCACGAGCAGCGTCAGGTCGTTGCCCCAGTTGCCGGTGACGACTGCGTCCGCGCCGCTGGCACGGATCTTCGCGACGTATGGCGCGAAATCCTTGATCCGCCCGATCGGATGGAACTCGTCGCCGACCACCGCGACGTCCGGCCGCCGCGCGGCGAGCGCCTGCCGCGCGAGCGTGCTGACGTCATGGCCGAAGCTGTAGTCCTGGTTCAGCAGGTAGACCTTGCGCAGCGCGCGGTCGCGCGCGATCACGTCGGCGAGCGCCGCCATCCGCATCCCCGCGTGCGCGTCGAAGCGGAAATGCCAGAAGCTGCAGCGTGCGCCGGTCAGCGCCGGGTCGTCGGCCGAGTAGTTGACGAACAGCATCCGGGCGTCCGGATTGCGCGCGTTCTGCTTGTCCAGCGCAGCCACGAGCGCGGCCGCGACCGCCGAGCTGTTGCCCTGCGCGACGAAGCCGATGTGCCGGTCCGCCGCCGCACGCAGCTGCACGAGCGCCTCTTCCGGGCTGCCCTTGCTGTCGAGCACGACGAGTTCGAGCGGATGCGCGCCATCGCGCAGCTTCACGCCGCCGGCCGCATTGACCTGCTCGACGCCGAACCGCAGGTTGCGCTCGACCGCGGCACCCGCGTTCGCGAACGGGCCGGACATGCCCTCGATCAGCGCGATCTGCACCGGCTCGCCGGCCGCGAACGCTGACGCCGCGACCAACCATCCTGCGCTCCATGCGAGCGCGCAACGCTTCCAGACCTGCATCGGTTTCCTGCCCCCGAATCTGCATGAGAAGCGCGGATCATAGGCCGTCCGCGCCCGCGGCGGCAAGCGCGGGTGCCGGCCGGCGATCCCGCACCGCTTTTCCCCGGACGGTGTGCCGGTGCGCGCGGTCCGTGATACAACAGGCATATTCCCGTGTTTCTGGAGAACCCCATGCGTTTTCGCATTCCCGCGCGTCTGCCGGTGCTGCTCGCCTGCACCGCGGCGCTCTTCGCCGGTTGTGCGCAGCCGTGGCAGCAATATCAGGCTGGCCAGGACCAGTCGGCGATCGTCGCGCGCATGGGCCCGCCGCGCGAGATCTACGACCTGCCCGGCGGCGGCAAGCGCCTGATGTGGCCGACCCAGCCGATGGGCGAGATCACCGTCGCGGCCGACGTCGACGGATCCGGCAAGATCACCAACGTTCGGCAGGTGTTGCAGCCGAACGAGTTCTATCGGGCGGAGATCGGCAAGTGGACCAAGACCGACGTGCTCGTCAATTTCGGCCGCCCGGTCGAGACGTCCTACTTCCCGCTGATGAAGCGTGAGGCGTGGACCTACCGTTATCTCGAGGACAACGTCTGGTACATGATGTACAGCTTCTATTTCGACAGCCAGGGCATATTGCGGCTCACGCAGAAAACACCCGACCCGCTGCACGACCCCGACCGCCGCAATCTCTTCTGACCGCGCGGCGATGATCGTCGACGTGACGCGCGCCGGCCGCCGAGTGAGCGACCAATAAAAACGCCCCGGCGGCACACGGCCGCACGGGGCGTTTCGATCACGCGCGACGCGCTTACGAGCGCTGCGGATTGACCTTGTCGTCCTTCGCCTGCAGCTTGTTCAGCGCCGAGATGTAGGCCTTCGCGGATGCCGCGACGATATCCGGATCGGTGCCGACACCGTTGACGATCCGCCCGCTCTTCGACAGGCGCACCGTCACTTCGCCCTGCGCCTGGGTGCCGGTCGTAATCGCGTTGACCGAGTACAGCAGCAGCTCGGAGCCGCTGCCGACCTCGCCCTCGATCGCATTGAACGTCGCGTCGACCGGGCCGTTGCCGCGCGCTTCGCCGGTCACTTCCTTGCCCTCGACCGCGAACACGATCTTCGCGTGCGGCTGCTCGCCGGTTTCCGAATGCTGCGACAGCGACACGAACTTGAAGTGCTCCTGCTCGGCGGCTTGCGCGGCCTCCTCGGACACGATCGCGATGATGTCCTCGTCGAAGATTTCCGCCTTGCGGTCGGCCAGATCCTTGAAGCGCATGAACGCGGCGTTCAGGTCGGCTTCGCTGTCGAGCGCGATGCCGAGCTCCTGCAGGCGCTGCTTGAACGCGTTGCGGCCCGACAGCTTGCCGAGCACGATCTTGTTCGCGGTCCAGCCCACGTCTTCCGCGCGCATGATCTCGTAGGTGTCGCGCGCCTTCAGCACGCCGTCCTGGTGGATGCCCGACGCATGCGCGAACGCGTTCGCGCCGACCACCGCCTTGTTCGGCTGCACGACGAAGCCGGTGATCTGCGACACGAGCTTCGACGTCGGCACGATCTGCGTCGTGTCGATGCCGACGTCGAGGTCGAAATAGTCCTTGCGGGTCTTCACCGCCATCACGATTTCCTCGAGCGACGTGTTGCCCGCGCGCTCGCCGAGACCGTTGATCGTGCATTCGACCTGGCGCGCACCGCCGATCTTCACGCCGGCGAGCGAGTTCGCGACCGCCATCCCGAGGTCGTTATGGCAGTGCACCGAGAAGATCGCCTTGTCCGAGTTCGGAATGCGCTCGCGCAGCGTCTTCACGAGGTTGCCGTACAGCTCCGGCACGCCGTAGCCGACCGTGTCGGCAATGTTGATCGTCGTCGCCCCTTCGGCGATCACGGCTTCCAGCACGCGGCACAGGAAATCCATGTCGGAGCGGCTGCCGTCTTCCGGCGAGAATTCGACGTTGTCGGTGAACTTGCGTGCGAAGCGCACCGCGAGGCGCGCCTGCTCGAACACCTGGTCCGGCGTCATCCGCAGCTTCTTTTCCATGTGCAGCGGCGACGTCGCGATGAACGTGTGGATCCGGAAGCTGTTGGCCGGCTTCAGCGCGTCGGCCGCGCGCTGGATGTCCTTGTCGTTCGCCCGTGCCAGCGAGCAGATCGTGCTGTCCTTCACGAGGCCCGCGATCGTGTGGATCGCGTCGAAGTCACCGTTCGAGCTGGCGGCGAAGCCGGCCTCGATCACGTCGACCTTCATCCGTTCGAGGTGCTTCGCGATCCGGATCTTCTCTTCCTTCGTCATCGACGCGCCGGGCGACTGTTCACCGTCACGCAACGTCGTATCGAAAATGATCAGCTTGTCTGTCATGGGGGGCTCCAAGGCTCTTTGTTCGGGGGTACAACGAGATGGATTCGCGCCACCGCTGGCGACGCTGAACAGCAGACGAGCCTGGACGGGGGGGCGAAAACGGTCAGCGCGGCAGGCGCGCTAGCGCTAGCGCTAGCGCGCGTAGCGGCGCACCGGCTAGAAGAAGGGAGAGGCGGGAAAATGCGGTCATGCCGACGACTATAGCGGCATTCCGCAACGCGCGCAATCGGACCGCACCCGAAGCGCGCCGGAAAAGGGGCGCATAAAAAACGGCGACCCTCAGGCCGCCGCTTCCGCGCATACAGGTGCGTATATGTGCGTGTATGTGCGTATGAGTTCGTATGGCGCGCGCTTGCGCGTCAGTGCTCGCGCTGCGACGAGCGCGCCGGATTCGGGCGCCCGCGCACCGCCATGTACGCCCAGAACACGTAGCCGGACAGGCCGTACAGCACGAACAGGCAGAACAGCATCAGCGGCGGATCGGACGACACGAGCACGAACGCGACGACGACGAGCAGGGTTGCCGCGAACGGCACGCGGTGCCGCACGTCGAGCGCCTTGCCGCTGTAGAACGGCGCGTTCGATACCATCGTCACACCTGCATAGATGGTCAGCACGAACGCGACCCACGGCAGCCAGCCGAGCTTCATCGGCACGCGGTTGTCGGTCGCGAGCCACACGAAACCGGCGATCAGCGCCGCGGCGGCCGGGCTCGGCAGCCCCTGGAAGAAGCGCTTGTCGACGACGCCGATGTTCGTGTTGAAGCGCGCGAGACGCAGCGCGGCGCCCGAGCAGTAGACGAACGCGGCGAGCCAGCCCCAGCGGCCGAGATCCTTCAGCACCCATTCGTACATCACGAGCGCCGGCGCGACGCCGAACGACACCATGTCGGACAGGCTGTCGAACTGCTCGCCGAAGGCGCTCTGCGTATGCGTCATGCGCGCGACGCGCCCGTCCATCCCGTCGAGCACCATCGCCGCGAAGATCGCGATCGCGGCGATCTCGAAGCGGACGTTCATCGCCTGCACTACCGCGAAGAATCCGCAGAACAGCGCGGCCGTGGTGAACGAATTCGGCAGCAGGTAGATGCCGCGCGTCTTCAGGAACTGCTGGCGCTTGGCGCGGCGGCTTTCGATCGGCGCCGGATCGGGCGTGATCGACTTGTTGCGGCGGAACGGCCGCGGCACTTGGGTATTGCCGTTGCGCGGCCGGCGCGGTTTGAATGCGGCCATCGTGCGCTCCGCCGCTTATTGTTCGAGTTCGGCGAGGATCGTCGACGACGCGTAGACCTTCTCGCCAATCGACACCTTCGCGCGGCTGCCGATCGGCAGGTACACGTCAACGCGCGAACCGAAGCGGATGAAACCGTAGCGCTGGCCGCGCGACAGCGGCTCGCCGGCGCGCACGTAGCACAGGATTCGGCGTGCGACGAGGCCCGCGATCTGCACCGCAGTGACGGTCTTGCCGCTCGCCGTCTGCATCACGACCGCGTTGCGCTCGTTCTCGGTCGATGCCTTGTCGATCGCCGCGTTCAGGAACGCGCCCGGGAAATACTCGACCTTGGTCACCGCACCGTCGACCGGCGAACGCTGCGAGTGGACATTGAAGACATTCATGAACACGCTGATCTTCAGCGCTTCGCGGTTCGCGTACGGGTCCTGCGTCGTTTCGACCGCGACGATGCGACCGTCGGCCGGGCACAGCACCGCGTTCGGCTGCGCCGGGATCGGGCGCTGCGGGTCACGGAAGAACTGGACGACGAAGACGACCAGCAGCCAGAACGGCCACGCGAAGCCAAAGCCCCCGACGGCATGGATCAACAGCGCGACGGCGGCTGCGATCGCGATGAACGGCCAGCCTTCGCGCGCGATGATCGGATGAGGATAGTTCATGGATTCGTTCTGTGCTCGGTGAAATGGTAGGGTAGCCCCCTCTCCTTGCGGAAAAGGGGCCCCCTAGGAACCGTACGTGCGAGTTTCCCCGCATACGGCTCGAGCCTACATGTATATCAAAGCCCGACCTGGGGTCGGACCGGCTTAGTTACCGCAATTTTACCGGCGTGCACCTGCCGGTGGCAGTCGGGGTGAAGCAAAACCCGGTTAGACAGAGCATCGGTGCCGCCATGCATCCGGTATTCCAGATGGTGGTCGTGCCAACCCGTCTCGTCCGATAGGGCACAGCCGCAGTGCGCACACAACCCGCCCTGCGACATGTACAGGCTCGCCCATTGTTTTCGGTAGCGCATGGTGTCTCCCATCCGCTCCTGCCGCAATTGCTCGCCGTACTGCTCCCACTCCAGATCAAAGGGGTTGTATCCGCCCTTGATCTTCTTGTGCCGTTTGATTTCCGTACCACTGAGGTGGTACAGCTCATTCAGCCCCTGACTGCCGTCTTCACGAACCGCTCGGACAGCGAATACCCAGTGTCGAGTTCCGACAGTGTGGAAATATTTCTTTCTCACCCAATCGGCCCTCTTCTTCGGGTGCCGCCTCCTCGACCACCGCCAGAGCCTCTGAAAGACCAAAGACTCCATGCGGCTGTACGCCTGCTTCGCCACCACGGGGCGGTGATACTGCGCCCACCCTCGTAGCATCGGGCTTAGCAATCGAATCAAGTCCGACTGCTTTGCCGCCTTGTTGCCGCTGATCGTCTCCGCAACCTTGCGATAGAACGTCTGCACGTTCTTCTTGCTCGGTTTGATGAGTAGCGTTCCCGAGTACTTCCGGAAATTCCACCCGAGGAAATCGAAGCCTTCGTCAATGTGCACGATGCGCGTCTTCTCCTCGGAAAGTTGCAGCCCTCGCTGCGCAAGGAATGCTTCCACCCAAGGCTTGACTTCGCTGGCCAGCGTCTCTTGCGAGTCGCCGGTGATCACGAAATCATCCGCGTACCGCACCGCATTCACTTTCAACTTCTTGGCCTTCGCGATCCCGAATCGCGCACGCAAGTGCTCGATAAGTTCACGTTCCAACCCGTTCAGCGTCACGTTGGCCAGCGTCGGGGAAATAATGCCTCCCTGTGGCGTACCGGCCTCTGTTGCCTGCAGCTGTCCCTTGTAAATCAGGCCAGCCTTCAACCACTTCCGAAGGATCTCCTTGTCCATTGGGACATGGTTCACCAGCCAATCATGGTTGATGTAGTCGAAGCAGCCTTTGATGTCTGCCTCCAAGACCCATTGGGCCGAAGCCTTCTGAGACAGCGAGACAAACAACTGCGACATAGCGTCGGCCGTCGAGCGATTACTTCGGAACCCATATGAGTTCGGATCGCTCGTCGATTCCGACACCGGCTCCAAAGCCAACAAGTACAGGGCTTGCATCGCCCTGTCCCGCATGGTCGGTATGCCCAGAGGACGTAACTTTCCATTGGCTTTGGGGATAAAGACTCTCCGTAATGGCAGAGGCTTGTATCCGCGCCGCTTCAACTTGCCGACAGCTTCCCATCGGCTCTCAGGCGTGTCCCACAGTTCGCGATCGACTCCAGCCGTTCGCGCACCTTGGTTTTGCGTAACACGTCGTACCGCGTACAACTTTGCGGACAACGTGCGGGTCAGCATCCTTTGCAGGGCCTTCACTCTGCGCCAGTCACCTTCCCGCGTCGCCTTCGCAATTCGAATCTGCATCCCTCTCACGTTCCGTTCCACACGACGCCAATTTACGGCGTGCCAGTGGTCCGGCGCGTGGGAAAGCGCAGACCCGTCCTTTCGAACGGATACTCTCATGCTGCTCTCCTACCTTGGGGTGATCAGCCCTCCAGTAGGGACACAGCTGCCCCAGTGGGGCAGATATGCCCCACTGGGGAACCACTCTCGTTCTAGGTATGGGCACGTGCGTCCATACTTCGAACTGGTACTTGCAAGCGGGCACATGTGCCCGCGTTGCTCCAAGTCAAAAGGTCAGTCAGCCGTCTTGCGACGGTAGACCAGACGGAAGTCTGCCCGCTTTCGCGTGAGGTAATGTCTCAACCTCTATCCGGGCCATTACAGCCCGACATTTGCTTTTTCCGTCGTCCCATACCCGCACCGCTAACAGCGTCCCTCACGGTTCGCCTGCCAACCCTACAGCGTTGGCAGCGATACGGGCTTACCGCGTTCCCGGCATGTCACACGACCGATTTAGGTTCTGCCTCTCCCCCGACGGTCTAACGACGACGTAACCCGAGCTTTGAGCGGGTTATCCGACCGCACACCTTTTGGTTCATGCCTGACAGCAGCTTAGGCACTTCCACTACTTACGAGGTTTATCAGCAGTTCACATACGTTAACCATGTCGGTCAGCCTTGCTCCTTGACCCCATCGCTGCTAGGAGTCGCCACACACGCACCTCACGGCACGTGCATGCCCGAAAATTCCGGGGGCTACGTTGTTGGAAGAGCTTCACACCCCACCGTTACCAGTGACGCATGTCCTCCTAGGCTACCGTTGGTCGTACAACGGGTTTCCTCCCTCACCAATGTTCCGGCGAGGTAAAACAATGACACACCGAGCATTCGCTCGACTAAGATCGCGTCCCTGCATCCGGAAGCTACAGGGATATTGCAAACACCAACCCGCTTTGTTAGCGGAGTTGAAGCCGCTAACTATGCGGGACCTGACGGTAATCAGGCCAATGCAATGCGATGGACGGTCAGTTTCAACCGCCCCTCGCCACCGGTAGGTTCCAGCGTACTGCTGCCAGTTCCCACCTCTCACAAGGGTGACCAAAGGTCACCAATAGGTCGGCTCATCGCCGACAGTCGTTGCGACTCGCGTCGCACCAAAGCCCGTAGGATAGCAAAAGCCGCCCGGGGCACTGCTGCCTTCGGGCGGCTTTTTGATACCGACCCTCCACTAGAAGGGCCGCAAGCGCAGATCCTGCTTAGTTCTTCGACTGGTCGACGAGCTTGTTCTTCGCGATCCACGGCATCATCGCGCGCAGCTTCGAGCCGACCTGCTCGATCTGGTGCTCGGCCGTCAGGCGGCGGCGCGACTGCAGCGTCGGGGCGCCGGCCTTGTTCTCGAGAATGAAGCTCTTTGCGTACTCGCCCGTCTGGATGTCGGTCAGGCACTGCTTCATCGCCTTCTTCGTCTCTTCCGTGACGACGCGCGGGCCCGTCACGTACTCGCCGTATTCGGCGTTGTTCGAGATCGAGTAGTTCATGTTCGCGATGCCGCCTTCGTAGATCAGGTCGACGATCAGCTTCAGTTCGTGCAGGCACTCGAAGTACGCCATTTCCGGCGCGTAGCCCGCTTCGACCAGCGTCTCGAAACCGGCCTTGATCAGCTCGACGGTACCGCCGCACAGCACGGCCTGCTCGCCGAACAGGTCGGTTTCCGTCTCTTCACGGAAGTTGGTTTCGATGATGCCGGCACGGCCGCCGCCGTTCGCTGCCGCGTACGACAGTGCGATGTCGCGCGCTGCGCCCGACTTGTTCTGCGCAACCGCGATCAGGTGCGGCACGCCGCCACCCTGCGAGTACGTGCCGCGCACCGTGTGGCCCGGCGCCTTCGGCGCGATCATGATCACGTCGAGGTCGGCACGCGGGATCACCTGGCCGTAGTGGACGTTGAAGCCGTGCGCGAATGCGAGCGCCGCGCCTTCCTTGATGTTCGCGTGCACTTCCTTCGCGTACACGTCGGCGATCTGCTCGTCCGGCAGCAGCATCATCACGACGTCGGCGCCCTTCACGGCTTCAGCAACTTCCTTGACCGCGAGGCCGGCGTTCTCGGCCTTGCTCCACGACGCGCCGCCCTTGCGGAGGCCGACCGTCACGTTCACGCCGCTGTCCTTCAGGTTCAGCGCGTGTGCGTGGCCTTGCGAGCCGTAGCCGATGATCGTGACTTGCTTGCCCTTGATGAGGGAGAGGTCGGCGTCTTTGTCGTAGAAAACGTTCATGATGGTTCCTTCGCTAATTCAAAAATTCAACAATTCGTTCAATTGGAGTACTGCGGGCCGGGACATGACGGCGCACCCGGCGTGCCTGTTCGGCATCACACCTTCAGGATGCGCTCGCCGCGTCCGATGCCGGAGCTGCCGGTGCGCACGGTCTCGAGGATCGCGCTCGCGTCCAGCCCCTGGATGAATGCGTCGAGCTTGTCGCTCGCGCCCGTCAATTCGATCGTGTAGGTCTTCTCGGTCACGTCGATGATGCGGCCCCGGAAAATATCCGACATCCGCTTCATCTCTTCGCGCTCCTTGCCCACTGCCCGTACCTTGATCAGCATCAGCTCGCGTTCGATGTGTGAACCGTCGGTCAGGTCCACCACTTTCACCACCTCGATCAGGCGGTTCAGATGCTTCGTGATCTGTTCGATCACGTCGTCGGAGCCGATGGAAACGATGGTGAGCCGCGACAGCGATTGGTCTTCGGTCGGCGCCACCGTCAAGGTTTCGATGTTGTAGCCGCGTGCGGAAAACAGACCGACCACGCGCGACAGCGCGCCCGGTTCGTTTTCCAGCAGGACGGAAATGATGTGTCTCATGTTCGCTTCTTCCAGAATATGTCCGTGTCGATTGGCCCGCGCCGCGCACTGCCGCGTGCCGTGCCGCCCTTCGTGAAGGCGGCCGCCCGCGGCCACGCGCGTCGCGCCGTTACAGATCTTCCGATCCGAGCAGCATCTCGGTGATGCCCTTGCCGGCCTGGACCATCGGCCAGACGTTTTCGGTCGGATCGGTCTGGAAGTCGAGAAACACGGTGCGGTCCTTCAGGCGCAGCGCTTCCTTCAGCGCCGGCTCGACGTCCGCAGTCTTTTCAATGCGCATGCCGACGTGGCCGTACGCCTCGGCGAGCTTCACGAAATCCGGCAGCGCATCCATGTACGAATGCGAATAGCGCTTGCTGTATTCGATCTGCTGCCACTGGCGGACCATGCCGAGGTAGCGGTTGTTCAGCGAAATGATCTTCACGGGCGTGTCGTACTGCAGGCAGGTCGACAGTTCCTGGATGCACATCTGGATCGAGCCTTCGCCCGTGATGCACAGCACGTCGTCGTCGGGGTGCGCCATCTTGACGCCCATCGCTGCCGGCAGGCCGAAGCCCATCGTGCCGAGGCCGCCCGAATTGATCCAGCGGCGCGGCTTGTTGAAGCGGTAGAACTGCGCGGCCCACATCTGGTGCTGGCCGACGTCGGAACACACGAACGCGTTGCCGTCCGTCAGCTCCCACGCCTTCTCGACCACGTATTGCGGCTTGATGATCTCGCTTTCGCGGTCGTACTTCAGGCAGTCCTTCGCGCGCCAGCCTTCGATGTCCTTCCACCATTGCGCGAGCGCTTCGGTATCGGGGCCATGCTCGGCCGTCTGCAGTTGCTCGATCAGCTCCTTCAGCACTTCCTTCACGTCGCCGACGATCGGGATGTCGACCTTCACGCGCTTCGAGATCGACGACGGGTCGATGTCGATATGGATGATCTTGCGCGGCCGCGACGCGAAGTGCGCCGGATCGCCGATCACGCGGTCGTCGAAGCGCGCACCGATCGCGATCAGCACGTCGCAGTGCTGCATCGCCATGTTCGCTTCGTACGTGCCGTGCATGCCGAGCATGCCGAGGAATTTCCTGTCCGACGCGCGATAGCCGCCAAGGCCCATCAGCGTGTTGGTGACCGGGTAGCCGAGCAGGTCCGCGAACTGGTTCAGCTCGCGCGACGCGTCGGCGAGGATGATGCCGCCGCCCGTGTAGATGTACGGGCGCTGGGCCGACAGCAGCAGCGACACGGCCTTGCGGATCTGGCCCGAGTGGCCCTTCGTGACGGGGTTGTACGAACGCAGCGACACGCTCTTGACCGGCTCGTACTGGCACGGCGTCTTCGAGATGTCCTTCGGGATGTCGATCAGCACGGGGCCGGGACGGCCGGTGCGGGCGATATAGAAAGCCTTCTTGACCGTTTCCGCGAGCTCGCGCACGTCCTTCACGAGGAAGTTGTGCTTCACGCACGGACGCGTGATGCCGACGGTGTCGCACTCCTGGAATGCATCCTGGCCGATCGCCGCAGTCGGCACCTGGCCGCTGATCACGACCATCGGGATCGAATCCATATAGGCCGTCGCGATGCCGGTCACCGCATTGGTGACGCCGGGGCCGGACGTCACGAGACAGACGCCGACGTTGCCGGTGGAACGCGCATATGCGTCGGCTGCGTGCACGGCCGCCTGTTCGTGGCGCACCAGCACGTGCTGAATCTTGTCCTGCTTGTAAAGCTCGTCGTAGATGTAGAGTACCGAGCCGCCGGGGTAGCCCCAGATGAATTCGACGTTTTCGTCGGCCAGTGCCTTCATGAGCACGGTGGCGCCGATGGAGTCGCTATCGGGAGGGGAAAGGGGTTCCGACGTGGAGAATTCCGCGCTGGGCATGTTCATTTTGACCTTTCGAATTTTCGGCAAAAAATTGATCGGGTGCTCTCTGCCGGGCTTGTGGCTCGGGTTCAAGCGGCGCGTCCAGATGAAGGGCGGGCTTCTTGGGCCAGCCTCAAATGAGACCATCACTTATGTTGCGAACGGACGACGATAGCGGGTCGTGCGAGCGCCGTCAAGCAAAATGTCCCGCAGTGCATCATCGCCGCCCTCGGACGGCCCTGCGCCGCGGTTCGCGCGCAACGCGCGGCCCCCAATGCGGTGCCAAGCATCGCGAAAATTTGTTAGCATCCGCGGGTTTTACGAAATTTTTCGACCCTCTTCACGCAGCAGCTCGCAGCGCATACCTTCACGGAATGGCATCAGACAAGGAACTCGCCGACTTTCTGGCGGGCGTCGAAAGGCGCGCGTTCAAGCAGGCTGCGTACGCGGTCCGTGACGACGATGCGTCGCTCGACATCGTGCAGGACGCGATGATCAAGCTGGCGGAGAAATACGGCGACCGCCCGCCTGCCGAACTGCCGCTGCTGTTCCAGCGGATCCTGCAGAACGCGATCCACGACTGGTTCCGCCGCCAGAAAGTCCGCAACACCTGGGTCACGCTCTTTTCGTCGCTCAACAATACGGACGACGACGACTTCGACCCCCTCGAGACGCTCGAATCGGCGGACCAGACGCCGGGCGTCGAGAGCAGCGAGCACCAGCTCGAACGGGAGCAGGTTCTGGCCCTGATCGACGAAGAAATCCAGAAACTCCCAGCGCGTCAACGGGAAGCGTTCCTGATGCGTTATTGGGAAGATATGGATGTCGCCGAGACTGCCGCCGCAATGGGGTGCTCCGAAGGCAGCGTCAAGACGCACTGCTCGCGAGCCACCCACACCCTGGCGCAAGCGCTCAAGGCCAAAGGAATCACGCTATGAGCTCCGCTCCCGAAAACCGAGAACTCGAATTCGCGCTGAAGGTGCGCCGCGCGCTCGATGAGCGTACCGCCGCGCTGCCCGCCGCCACCACCGATCGCCTGGCCGCCGCCCGCCAGGCCGCGCTCGCGCGCAAGAAACCCGAGCCCGCGACGGTGCCGGTGTTCGTGCCCGCGCTGGCCGGCGCAGGC
>NZ_JAAGPL010000529.1:0-937 GCF_017104785.1 Burkholderia sp. Ac-20353
TTCGTCGACGGCAACGGTGCGTGCGCCCGCGGGTTCCGCATGGGTCGGGATCGTGTGAATCGGCCCGGCCGCGTTCGCGATCGGCCCATGGAGTCGGGCAAATGCCGCTGCAGCACCGCAAAGTACGGTACAGACGACGACTGTCTTGATCATGGTTGAGTCTCCGTCGTGATGTTCGCAAGCTTCAGTGGCTGAGCAGGCCCGGCGCACGCGCCGGCTTGCGACGCGGGAACCAGCGCTCCAGCACCGAGGCCAGCGCGGGCAGTGCCGTCATGGCCATCACCAGGTTGACGATGAACATGAACGCGAGCAGCTTGCCCATGTCGGCCTGGAACTTGAGCGCCGAGAAGCTCCACGTCGCCACACCGATCGCCAGCGTGATTGCCGTGAAGATCGTCGCCACGCACTCGAATTCGAGCGCACGCTCCATCGCCTTGAGGATCGGATCGCCCTCGGCCAGGTGCCGTTGCAGCCGGTTGTAGATATACAGCGCGTAGTCCACGCCGATGCCCACCGCCAGCACCATCACCGGCAAGGTCGCCACCGTCAGGCCGATCTTGAGTTCCTTCATGAACCAGTAGCCGATAAAGGTCGCCACCGCCAACGGCACGCAGCACGCGATCATCGCGCGCCAGTCGCGATATGCGAGGAACACGAGGATCACGATGGCCGCGTACACGTACAGCATCATCGGCAATTCGCTCCGCTCCACCTCCTCATTGGTGGCTGCCAGTACCCCTGCATTGCCCGCCGCGAGGCGAATGTTGATACCCGGGAACGGATGCGACGCGCGGTACTGTTTGATGTCGTTGAGGACCCGATTGATCGTTGTCGCCTTGTGATCGGTCAGGTACAGGTGAACGGCAGTCATGCTGCAATTGGCCGTCATGAAGCCCTTCAGGCGCGCCACATCGACCGACACCGCGCCGTAGTTCTC
>NZ_JAAGPL010000530.1:0-932 GCF_017104785.1 Burkholderia sp. Ac-20353
GCGCCGGGTGGCCCGAACCCAGGTCCGGAGGCAGGCCCGGAGGCTGGCCCTGATGTTGGCCCGGACACAGGCCCGGTGCCGGCGGACGCGGCAGGCCGCAGGAGAATCGGGGTGCTTCGGGAAAGAAAAAGCGAGTGGCATGGCGGCTCCCTGGCAGGTGAACACGGGGCATGCCTGTAATACCGGCTGCGCGCGGCCGCCATTCCCGGTTTATTTTTCGTCTCCCCGCACGTCCGGCGGGAATAAACTCGCTCCACAGGCAGTAAGGATGGTTGACCGTGTGCGCATCGCCCGTCCGTCCGGGCGCTGCGTGCCGAACGGACGCGGCTGCGGCCGCACGATCAACAGGAGGCGACGTGGGGCAATCCGGCCGGACGGTCGACGAACGGGCGACGCTGGACGCGGCAGCGCGCGGCGAGCGCTTTCGCGCGCTCGTGCTGCCGCACCTCGACGCCGCATACAACCTCGCGCGCTGGCTGAGCGGCAGCGCGAGCGACGCGGAGGACGTGGTCCAGGAGGCGTGCGTGCGCGCGCTGCGCTTCATCGACGGCTGCCGCGGTGACAACGCGCGGCCGTGGCTGCTGACGATCGTGCGCCACACCTGGTACACCGAATGGCGGCGGCGCACGCACGCGCACGAGGTCGCAACGCCCGAAGCGCTCGACGGGGTCGAATCGCCCGACGACTGGCATCCGGCGGCCGAGGACCCGCTCGCGCAGCTGCTGCGCGGCGAGGACGCGCGCCTCGTGAACGCCGCGCTCGCGAAGCTGCCGGCCGAATATCGGGAAGTGCTCGTGCTGCGCGAAATGGAGGACCTGAGCTACCGCGAGATCGCGGCGATCGCGGACGTGCCGCTGGGCACCGTGATGTCGCGGCTCGCACGCGGCCGCCGCCGGCTCGCCGCGCTGCTTGCCGGCGCGTGCGGCGAGCAG
>NZ_JAAGPL010000531.1:0-911 GCF_017104785.1 Burkholderia sp. Ac-20353
TAATTGCGTTCTTTCGCGATGCAGCAACAAGCGAAACGTGCCCAGGTGGCGGAATTGGTAGACGCACTAGGTTCAGGTCCTAGCGGTGGCAACATCGTGGAGGTTCGAGTCCTCTCCTGGGCACCATATGTATTCAAAAAAGGTCAGCGCAAGCTGACCTTTTTTCATTTCCGGCCCAGGAAGCAAAGCGCCCGCACAAGCGGGCGTATTCGTTCCCCATCGACGCGCAGCCCTACGCCTTCGACGCCCGGCGCCACGTCCCGGCAAACACCCCCGCCATCACCACCCCGATCGCCGCGAATGGCGCGGCCGGATGCAGTTCGTAGAGCCCGTTGCCAACGAGCGGCGCCACCACCATGCTGAGCCCCTGCGCGACCGACATCGCTCCCGCGCACGCGCCCTGCTCGTGCGGCTCGACGCGCGTGCTCGCGAGCGCTGCGACTGCCGGAAACGCGGCGCCCATCCCGCAAGCTGCGACCAGATAGCTCGCGCACATCAGCAACGGCTGCGCGGGCTCGACCGCCAGCACCGACACGAAGCCAACGCCACCGACGAGCGTGCCCCATCGCAGCCACTGGTGCGGCGCGACCCGCCGCAGCCGCCCGACGAGCGACTGCATCGCGATCAGGCCGATGCCGGCGCTGCCGAGCGCATAGCCGACCACCGCCGACGCGTCGCGCGCGCCGACCTGCAGCTGGTCGATCACGTAGAAGCCGAGCGCGCTGTTCGCGATCATCACGACGCTGTACAGCGCAAACGCGCTCCACCACGGCAGACGCAGCCGCGGATCGGTCGGCTTCAGCCGCGCCGGCGCGTGCCGCGCGAGCCTCGGCCCGTCGTCGCGCAGGCGGCGCAGCCCCGGCAGACCCACGAGCGGCAGCAGCGCGAACACCGCGAGCGCGAGCGTCATG
>NZ_JAAGPL010000532.1:0-907 GCF_017104785.1 Burkholderia sp. Ac-20353
GCTCACGCATCGCGCGGCCGTCGAGGCGCTCGGCTACGACGTACCGCGCCTGATGACGGGCCTGTTCGGCGCGGGCACCGCGCTCGCGGCGCTGGCCGGCGTGATCGGTGCGCCGCTCGCGGTGATCGAGCCCGCGCTTGCCGAGACGGTCGGCTCGATCGTGTTCGCGGTGGTCGTGATCGGCGGGCTCGGCTCGCTCGGCGGGGCGTTCGCCGCGTCGCTCGCGGTGGGCTTCGCGCAGACCTTCGCGGCCGCGAGCGACATGTCGTTGCGCGACGTCGTGCAATGGACGGGCGTCGTGCTGCCGGACAGCGTCGCCGCGGTGACGGTCGCGCAACTCGCGCCGCTCGTGCCGTACCTGCTGCTCGTCGCGGTGCTGGTCGTGCGTCCGCGCGGACTGTTCGGCGAGCGTGCCGATGCGTAGCTGCACGCGCGCGGGCCTGCTGCGCTGGGCGCTGTTCGCCGGCAGCCTCGTGCTGCCCGCGTGGTTGTGGCCGCACGGCGGGATGCTCGGCTATCTGTCGCAGATGGCCGCGCTCGTCGTGCTCGCGCTGTCATACAACCTGCAGCTCGGCACGACCGGCCTGCTGTCGTTCGGCCATGCGGCGTTCGCGGGCCTCGGCGCGTTCGCGGCCGCGCACTGGTTCAACCGCTTCGGCGGCCCGCTGCCGCTGTTGCCGCTCGTCGGCGGCGTGGCGGGCGCGGGCTTCGGCCTGTTGTTCGGCATGCTCGCGACACGCCGCGCGGGCACTGCGTTCGCGATGATCACGCTCGGCCTCGGCGAGTGCGTCGCGGCGGCCGCGTGGAGCATGCCCGCGTGGTTCGGCGGGGTTGGCGGCGTGTCGATCGATCGCGCGAGCGGACCGCCGGTCGGCGGCTGGCAGTTCGGCGCGCCCGCGCACGCGTA
>NZ_JAAGPL010000533.1:0-899 GCF_017104785.1 Burkholderia sp. Ac-20353
CACGCGAGCGGGCCGTAGGTGATGTACGTGTGGCCCGTGACCCAGCCGATGTCGGCCGTGCACCAGAACACGTCGGCGGGCTTCCAGTCGAAGGTCCACTTCATCGTCTGCGCGGCCCACAGCAGGTAGCCTCCGGTGCTGTGCTGCACGCCCTTCGGCTTGCCGGTCGAGCCCGACGTATACAGGATGAACAGCGGATGCTCGGCGCCGACCCATTCCGGCTCGCAGGTGTCGGACGCGGCGGCGGTCAGCTCGTGCATCCACAGGTCGCGATCCGCGTGCCAGTCGATCTTGCCGCCGGTGCGACGGTAGACGATCACGCTCTTCACCGCATCGCAGCCACCCATCGCGAGCGCTTCGTCCGCGATGCTCTTGAGCGGCAGCGTCTTGCCGCCGCGCAGCTGCTCGTCGGCGGTGACCAGCGCGACCGCGCCGACATCGACGAGGCGTTCGTTCAGCGATTTCGCGGAGAAGCCGCCGAACACGACCGAGTGCGTCGCGCCGATGCGCGCACAGGCCTGCATCGCGACGATCCCTTCGATCGACATCGGGATATAGATGACGACGCGGTCGCCCTTGCCGATGCCGCGCTGCTTCAGCGCGTTCGCGAAGCGCGACACGCGTGCGAGCAGGTCGGCGTAGGTGACGCGCGTGACGGTGCCGTCGTCGGCCTCGAAGATCACCGCGACGCGCTCGCCGTTGCCGGCTTCGACGTGGCGGTCGAGACAGTTGTACGACGCGTTCAGCTCGCCGTCGTCGAACCACTTGCAGAACGGTGCGTCGGTTTCGTCGAGCACGTTCGTGAACGGCTTGTGCCACGCGAGCGTTTCGCGCGCGAGACGCGCCCAGAATCCTTCGTAATCGCTTTCGGCCTCGGCGGCGAGCGCGCGATAGGCTTC
>NZ_JAAGPL010000534.1:0-752 GCF_017104785.1 Burkholderia sp. Ac-20353
CCGACCGCGTCGGCATCGCTCGAGCGCGCGCGGGTCGCCTGGGTCAGCAGCGCGTCGGCCGCCGCGAGATCGCCGCGCGCGAGCGCCTGCAGGCCGCGCTGTTGCGCGATGTAGTTCGGATCGCGCTCGAGCCGCAGCTGCGCGTCGCGCTTCTGCTCCATCGCCGCGACCTTGTCGCGGAATTCGGTGTCGTCCGGCACGAGCGCGAGGTACGCGCGCATTGCGTCGACGTAAACCGGATCGGTATCCGCCGACTGCAGCACGTGTCGCCAGACTTCCATCGCCGCCGTGTGATCGATGTCCGTGCGCCGCGCGAGCGCCCACGCGATCCGGTTCGCTTCCGGGCGCGTGTCGCTGCGCTGGTTCAGCATCCGCGCGAGCGCGACGCCCGCGTCGGCATCGTCCGGATTGGCCGCGACCGCGCGACGCAGCGCCGCGATCGCCGGCTCGCGCCCGCCCGGCGCATTCGCGACGATCTGGTAGTACTCGGCACCAAGCGCACCCGACGGCGCGCCGTCCGGAAACAGCGCGACGATCCGCCGGGCCGCTTCGTCGGACCGGCCGCTGCGCGCGAGCAGGCGAATCTGCGCCATCTCCTCGCGGCCGCTCGTCGCAACCCGGTATTCGTCGTCGACGCGCCGTGTCGCGGGCGCGCCGGGTGCCTGCGCCCTCAGGCGCGCAAGCGCGGCGTGCTCGCCCTTCGCTTCGCCGACGCGCAATAGCACGAGATTCGCAGAGCACCAGTCTGTACC
>NZ_JAAGPL010000535.1:0-869 GCF_017104785.1 Burkholderia sp. Ac-20353
CGAGTGCCTGCGCGCTCACCGGCACCGGGCTCAGCGCGGCGAGCTCGCGGCTCCACAGGCCGTCGCGATGCAGTGCGAGCGTCGCGCACGCGGCGACCACCAGCGCTGCCAGCGGCCAGCGCAGCCGCGGCGCTGCTGCGGCCGCGCGCGCGAGCACGGCGCCGACGCGCGACACGTCGCGGATCGCGACCTGCCCGCCGCGCAGATGCGGCAGCACGAAGCGCGTGACGAGCGCGGCGGACGTCAGCCCGGCGATCGAATACAGCCCGAGCTGCACGAGGCCCGGAAACCCGGAGAACAGCATCGACGCGAAACCGCACACGGACGTCAGCACGCCGAGCCGGATCGTCGGCCAGTACGCGGCGAGCCATGCACGCGTCGCATCGGCCGGGCGCGCCGCACCGGGCGGGCCGGCCTGTGCAGATTGCACGAACAGGTAGATCGAATAGTCGACCGCTTCGCCGATCAGCGTCGTGCCGAAGCCGAGCGTCAGCCCGTGGACCGTGCCGAACGCGACGCTGACCGCCGCGAGCCCGGCCGCGACGCCCGACAGCACCGGCAGGAGGCCGAGCGCGAGCGTGCGCGGCGAACGATACAGCGTCAGCAGCAGCGCGACGATCAGCACGACGCTCGCGGTCGACAGGCGCTCGACGTCGTGCCGGATCGTGTCGCGCGTGTCGACCGAGAACACGCCGGGGCCCGTCATCGCGAGCGTGTACGCGGCCGCGTTCGGCACCGTTTTCGGCAGCGCGTGGGTCGCGGCGGCGAACGCGCGGCGCACTGCGTCGATCGCGCGCGCCTGCGCATCGGTGTCGGAGCCGGCGGCCGCCGTCTGCACGACGAGCACCGCGCGCGCGCCGTCGCGCGAC
>NZ_JAAGPL010000536.1:0-578 GCF_017104785.1 Burkholderia sp. Ac-20353
TCGCTACGAGCGCCCGACGGCGCCGGTGCCGGCCGCCTACGCGCCGGACGACGGCGCGGCGGCGGTACAGCCGTCGAAGCCGTCGACGGCTTCGACGACGTCAAGTGCAGCGCTGCTCGACGACTGGCGCGCATACTTCACCGATCCCGCGCTGCAGGCGTGGATCGACGCGGCGCTCGCGAACAATCGCGACCTGCGGATCGCGGCCGGCCGGCTCGACGAGGCGCGCGGGCTGTACGGCGTGCAGCGTGCGGAGCGGTTGCCGGCGGTCGATGCGAACCTCGGCTATGCGCGCACGCGCCAGTACGACCCGGTGGTGCGCGAGAGCGCGATAAGCGGGCTGTATCGCGCGGGCGTCGGCATCAGCGCGTACGAGCTCGACCTGTTCGGCCGCGTGAAGAACCTGTCCGACGCGGCGCTCGCCGACTACTTCGCGACTGCCGAAGCGCAGCGCACGGTCCGCATCGGTGTGATCGCCGAAGTCGCGGGTGCGTATGTGGCGGAGCGCGCGCTGTACGAGCAGCTTGCGCTGGCGCGGCGCACGCTCGACGCGCGCGAGCGCATCGCGTCGCTCACGC
>NZ_JAAGPL010000537.1:0-859 GCF_017104785.1 Burkholderia sp. Ac-20353
CCTGAGGCATCTGTACTCATGGGGGCATAGCTCAGCTGGGAGAGCACCTGCTTTGCAAGCAGGGGGTCGTCGGTTCGATCCCGTCTGCCTCCACCAATCTTCAATGACAAGCGTTCGACGTGGTCGAGTTTTTGTCATTGGCGATTGAGCCAGTCAGAGTGATATGAGTAACACCATATCGGCTGTCGTTCTTTAACAATCTGGAAGAAGTAAGTAATTTGGATAGCGGAAGCGTCTATGAGATGGACGTGAAAACTATCCGGGTTGTGATTGTATCGATGTATCTCAAGATGATTCGAACTCTATGTTTGACTCAATTGGAATACGGCACAACGCGAGAACTCAACCTGTAACGAGACAGACTCGTTATAGGGTCAAGCGAACAAGTGCATGTGGTGGATGCCTTGGCGATCACAGGCGATGAAGGACGCGGTAGCCTGCGAAAAGCTACGGGGAGCTGGCAAACAAGCTTTGATCCGTAGATGTCCGAATGGGGAAACCCACTCCTTTTGGAGTATCCATGGCTGAATACATAGGCCATGTGAAGCGAACGCGGTGAACTGAAACATCTAAGTAACCGCAGGAAAAGAAATCAACCGAGATTCCCAAAGTAGTGGCGAGCGAAATGGGATCAGCCTTGTACTCTTTATTTGTATTGTTAGCCGAACGCTCTGGAAAGTGCGGCCATAGCGGGTGATAGCCCCGTAGGCGAAAACAGTATGAAAGAACTAAGTGTACGACAAGTAGGGCGGGACACGTGAAATCCTGTCTGAAGATGGGGGGACCATCCTCCAAGGCTAAATACTCGTGATCGACCGATAGTGAACCAGTACCGTGAGGGAAAGGCGAAAAGAACCCC